>JAIRQA010000138.1 GCA_031256715.1 Coriobacteriales bacterium
CAGCTTTGGTGAGGGGCGTAAAGTACCCATCATCGAGTTGCGAGAAGCAGACGATCCTTTGCTTGCAGAGCTTGCCGATTTTGTTTATCAGAACGTCTTTTTATTTTACACGCAAAAACAGTGGGGGGTTACACCCGAAGAAGTTGATCCTAGCGTTACCGCACGCGTGCCAGTGCTTGTTGGACGCGATAATCGCTACTTTACCGACAGCTATCAAGGTATGCCAAAAGAGGGCTACACGGCATTGTTTAATAATATGCTAGCACACGATAATATTAGTGTTTTTACCAATCTTGATGCTCGTAATGTAATAGCTTTTGCAAAAAATGACTTGGCTACTGGTGTTACCCCTGTTGTTGACCTTTCAAATTCTGCAACAGCATCGTCATCATCAACACTAACGTCAACTACTGTAGAACCATACGACACAATAGTTATAAACAACTCTCATTTTAATGGTAAGTTGATTTATACCGGACCTTTAGATTTTCTGGCAAATAAATGCTTTGGACTGCTGCCTTATCGCTCGTTAGATTTTGTATATATTCCTAAGAATGAAAAGCATGTTTTTCCTTGTGGCACAGTTAACTATACAGTAAGTGAGGACTACACGCGTATAACCGAATACACATGGTTAACCGGACAAGACATAGACCATACAACTATCATGGAAGAATACCCTAGGGAGTTTGCCGATTTGCCTAATCAAGTGCCCTACTACGCGATTTTAAATCCAAAAAACGAGACGCATTATCAGCAATATCTTAGTCTTTTTAAAAACCTTCCAAACTTTCACGCGCTTGGGCGTTTAGCTGAGTATCGTTACTTTAATATGGATCAGATTATTTGCAGGGCGTTAGAGCTTGCAGATACTATTTGCGCAGGACAAGCGTCATGAGCACCAATATCGCAGCGGCGCAAAAATATATTACTTTTGCCATTCCTTGCTATAATGTTGCCGACTATGTAGATAACTGTGTTCATAGCATATTGGCAGGATGCGCCCAATATCTTTCTTATATCGAGATTATTCTTGTAGATGATGGTTCTAAAAATGATAGTACGCCAGAAATTATCGACCGATGGCAAGCAAAGCATCCCGATTTTATTCGTGCAATTCATCAAGAGAACGGTGGTCATGGGCAAGCCGTGAACACTGGCTTGGCAAATGCTAGCGGCATCTACTTTAAAGTTGTAGATGCCGATGACTGGTTAGATGAAAGTGCATGCCAGCAATACCTTTCTTCTATTGTTAAGCATGTTCAGGATGTCTGCACGACAGACTCTGAAGAAAATAAAGATTGTAAGAGCGATCAGCACGAGCGTAAACTTTTAGACATGATAATAACTAATTACGTCTACGAGAAGGTATTTGAAGACAAGCGCACAACCATTCGCTATAGCAGTGTCATGCCGGTTAATAAGGATTTCACCTGGAACGAGCTTGGTCGCTTACGACCGTACCAAAATATCCTCATGCATTCGGTTACATATCGCACACAAATGCTGCAAGACATCGGTTTTTGTTTGCCAAAGCATACTTTTTACGTAGATAATGTCTTTGTTTATCTGCCGCTGCCGCATGTCCAAGGTATACGTTATTTAGATTTAGATTTGTACAGATACTTCATTGGGCGTGAAGGACAATCTGTAAATGAACGCGTTATGGTTTCGCGCATCGAGCAGCAACTTCGCGTTACTCGCATTATGATTGATGCCTACGATTTAGATAAAGATATAAATTGCAAACGCTTGCGTACTTATATGGAAAGCTTTATTACCATGATGATGGTTATCTGCTCTGTCTTTTTATTACTTTCTAAACGTGATGACGCGCTTGCTTTGCGCAGCGAAATCTGGGCATATCTTGCAAAGAAGAATCCCACGGCATATCCGCGTATTAGAAGGTCAGTTATGGGTAGGGGCGTTAATTTGGCGGGGAGGGGCGGAGAAGCCATTACAATATTAGGCTATCGTGCTGCCAGAAAGATTTTTAAATTTAGTTGAGGCTTTAGTTAATAATTATGTTGAGAAGTACCTGATTGCTGTAAACTTGTTGTCGATGTAGGTTGTCGGCAGCACCCTTTTTCAGTTTAACGTTGCAGTTTCGCCCTACCCTATAAGACCTGCAGATGTATCAACGAGCTCGCTGTTAAATCGCTGAATGGCACAGCTTGTGCAGCTTAATAATGCTAAAATGCAATAAGTGTAAGTTTTATGCAGATTTTATCTTGTGTTAATTGTGATTTCATTTGGGTTGTTTACAGTTATAGGAGGGCTGGAGCTTTGCCTGAGTTAAAGATCGCGGCACTTATTCCAACGGATGGCATATATGCGCGTGCTGGCGAGTTTGTGCCGCTTACGCGAATTGGTAGAGTTTCTGTAATAAGGCAATGTGTGCAAACGGCGCTTGTAGAAGGCATCAGTGCAGTCTATTTGGTGTCAGGGAAAGAGCCAGAAAAAATTAGGAATGCCGTGCGCAAGATTGAAAAATTATACCCAGATGTGACATTTGTTTATCTGCAAGATCCTTGGTATGTTATTAATGGCATGCTTGGTTTGGTACAGTGCGGGCTTGAAGCTGTATCCGAGCAAAATGAGTTTGATGCCGTTATTGTCACGCCAGGCGACACTATTACTATCGAGTCACGAATATATCAGTGTCTTGTTAAGCGCGCTCAGACAAGCGAATATCCGGCAATTTGCACCTATTTTAAGGCAGAATTTGGATATCCAGTCTTAATTAAGTCGCGCTGCTTCAAGCAAATCATGAATTTCGATGGCGTTGGCTTTCGTCGGTCTCTCACAGATATAGAAATAGAACTTGTTAGGGCATCTGATTGTGGTGTACTATTAAATTCAGAAAGAGATGATGTGTATAGCAAAATGTTGGCAGATATCGATGCCATCGGTTATAGCGGCGCTGCCTCTGCTGTCTAAGTTAGCGCAAATGCTGCGGCTGCTGGTGCTTCTCAACAAAAATAATTGTTGAGAAGTACACATCGTCTTTAGATTTCGCTGATAAAAAAGCGTCTCCCAAGAAAATTTAAGGGAGACGCCAATTAATTGCAAGGTGGTTTCTTAGTAGTTTGTTGACCCTGAACCGCCAGTGCCACCGCCACCAGCAATATCTGTTCCTCCGGTTGTTCCACCACCAAAAGTTACACTTACAATAGTGCCTTTATCTACTTGGGAACCTGCTAATGGATTTTGCGTAACAACGGTTTGTCCGGCAGATGGGGGAGCACTATAGTCTAATACTAAACCAACATTAACCAATGCGTTGTTTGCGGCGTCTATGCTCATGCCAACGACATTAGGCACGGTTACCTGTGGCTCTGGGTCTGGCGGCTTTGGGCCTTTAGAAATGGTTAAAGTTATAGTGTCGCCTTTTTTCGCTGACCCGGTTCTGTCTTGCCTTATAACACTGCCCGAGTTTATAGTGTCCGAGAATTCCTCTTCTGAATAGGCGACGGCAAATCCTGCCTCGCGTAAGGCGTTGTCTGCTGCTTCTTTGGTCATGCCAAAGACATTAGGAATTGTGATGGAATCCGGCCCGGATGAGATTTCGCAGACAATTTTGGTGCCTTCGGCAACTTCTGAGCCTGCCGCAGCGCTTTGACCACTAATGCGACCGATCTCGATACTTTCATGGGGTTTATCTAGTCCCTTACTGTAAACGAGTTTAAGGTCGCTAAGGGCTTTTTCTGCCTCTGCAGGTGTCATGTTTACTAAATCCGGAACCGTGACCATATTAACTCCGGTAGAAATAACCAAGTTTACCTTAGTGCCAACCTCTACTTTGCTGGCTGCGGCAGGATCTTGGCTAATGATAAATCCGGCTTTTACTGTGGCTGATGCTTGCTCTTTAACTTCGCCAACAACTAGCCCCTCTGCTTCTAGTTTGCGCTTGGCATCTTCTAAGGTGTCGCTAACGACATGTGGCACAGTGACATCACTTGGCTTAGCAGGTGTTTGCATGATATTGTAGGCAACAATGACGCCAATAACTATCACTGCTAAAACGGCAACCAATGCAATTGCAATACCTATGCGCTTGCCAGTGCTACTGCTGTCATCTATAGCCGTGCTATTGCGACCGCTACGCCCATTGCCAACATTTGCGATAGGTTTAACTACAGATGGCATTACGGTTGTCTCATTGCGCAGTGAAACACCATCTGCCCCAATTTTCGCGCCGTTTGGTCTTGCTGCCAATCTAGCTCCAGCAGCGCCAGCAGCAGAAACTGTTCTTTCAGAACCTGCTGAAGTGATAACGTTGGTCATTGCATTTGGGTCTGCTAGCATGCTAGCACGGCCAGCTAGGTAATCATTAAGCGCGGCACGCATTTGTTCGGCAGTAGCAAAGCGCTCCGCGGGATTTTTTGCCATTGCCTTTAAGATGATAGCCTCAAGGCAAGCATCTATTTCCGGATTAATCTCGCTTGGCAATACTGGCGTTTCGTTTACCTGCTTAACAGCAATAGAGACAGGGTCTGGTCCCTCAAAAGGCACTTGACCTGTTGTTGCCTCATATAAGACAACACCTAAAGAATAGATGTCGGTTGAAGCCGTAAGTGGTTTGCCCTGAGCCTGCTCGGGCGAGACATAATAGGCAGTTCCTAAAACAGAGCCCGTTTGTGTCATTTGTGAGTTATTTGCTCTGGCAATACCAAAATCCATGACTTTAGCATTGCCATCAGGCTGAACCATGATGTTGTGTGGTTTGATGTCTCTATGAATGATATCGTAAGAGTGAGCTACTCCAAGCGCCGCACAAACCTGAGAGCCAATCTCTGCCACCTTGCGCTGATTGATTGCTCCTCTTTGTTGAATGGCAGTTTTTAAGTCTGTGCCACGCACGTACTCCATGACTATGTAATAGGTATTGTCAACACTATCATGTCCCCAATCATAGATATTAACGATATAGGGACTTTGCAAGTTCGCAGCGGCTTGAGCCTCTTGCTTAAATCTTGCGGCAAAACTAGGGTCTGCTGCGTATTGGGGCAACATGACCTTTATGGCAACCGTGCGTCCGAGTACCTCGTCTGTGGCTTTGTAAACTTCTGCCATGCCGCCGATGCCAATTTTTTCGTTTATGCGATACCTGTTTGCAAATATCCTATTTAACACTTCTTGCCCTTTCCAATTATTGCTACGTTTATGATAACAGTTCAGCCGATACAATACCTCAGTCGTTTAGGTCATAGATCTGTTGATGTCAGTTAATTTAATACACTTACCTTGCTCATCTACAATACTTTAGACACTTAAAGAAGTAGATTGAAACCTGTTAATGTGCTAGCTTGTTTCTATGTCACTTTACAACACCTCTATGGCTTTTAGAAGTAGCTCTTTGGCTAAAGGAGTAGTAAAGCCTTCTCCGGCTTTTTCTACAACCATGGCTACAACAATGTTTCTACCATTTACGTTTACATAGCCAACGAACCATGAGTCATCACTTGCTGCTCCGGTCTCGGCTGTACCTGTTTTTCCGTAGACAGTATAACCTGGTATTTGTGCCGCATAGCCTGTGCCATTGGCAACGGTGCCAGCCATACACTCATTTACCTTACTAACAACATCAGCAGATGCAACAGAGGCAAAAGGTTTTGGTGTTGTTTTAGAAATTAGAGTTCCATCTGGCGAGAGTACCCGGTCTACTATATAGGGGTTCATAATGGTGCCATTGTTGGCAAAAGCAGATGTCACGCAAGCCATTTGTAGTACTGTCGCCTGAGGACCTGCTGGACTTGAGCTAGCATGTTCGCCAACTGGCTCGCCAGCACCTGCCCAGGCAG
This sequence comes from Coriobacteriales bacterium, assembly GCA_031256715.1. Taxonomy (GTDB): domain Bacteria; phylum Actinomycetota; class Coriobacteriia; order Coriobacteriales; family UBA8131; genus JAIRQA01. The sequence goes on from JAIRQA010000138.1 coordinate 5,805, forward strand.
TCTCCCACGCTGTCATGTCTTTAGGATCTGGCATAAGTGATGGGGTAGAGCTAAAGTCTAAACCAAGTTTTTGGCCAAAGCCAAAGTCATTTGCAGTTTGCACAAGGTTTGTTGCACCAAGCCTATCAGCTATTTGCGCGAATACTGTGTTTGCAGAAAGCTCAAGTGCACGCTTTACAGTAACATCGCCATAATCTGTGCCATGGTAGTTGGTGATAGGGGCATTGCCTATCTGAATTTCACCTGCGGCGCTAAATGTGTCATTAAGTGAAATACCGCCTTTGGTTAAAGCAGATGTTAGCGTAACCAATTTAAAGGTAGAACCTGGTGGGTAGAGTGCAGCAGTTGCGCGATTATAAAGTGCCGAGCTATTAGCGCTAAAGTTGCTATTAGAACCATTAAGTGACTCAGTGCCAGCGCTATTACTTGAATTGCTTGAACTGTTTGAGGCGGTAGTGTCAGCTTCGCCTTGGCTATTTGCGCCAGTAGAAGCCATATTTGTGCCAGTAGAAGCCAGCAACAATTCCTGAACATTATTAATATCATAAGTTGGAGTGCTAGCTTCTGCCAGTATGGCTCCCGTGCTTGCATCTAAGACGATTGCCGCTCCAAAATGTCCATTAAGAAGACGCTCTGCCTCGGCTTGGATGCGCGTGTCTAATGTTAGCTGTACATCATTTCCGCTTGTTGGCACACCGGCTATAGAGTTAATGGCATCTGTCCAGCTAGAAAAGCCAACATCGCCGCGCAAGGTCTCTTGTTGTATCGCTTCTACGCCAGACATGCCATAGCGCGCCGACGCATAACCAATGACATGTGCGGCAAGTTGCCCTTCAGGATAATCTCGTGTATAGCTACCATCACTTTGTTGCACACTTTTTGCAAGAACAATATCATTGGCGCTAATGATGGCGCCGCGCTCGGCCATCTGTTCGCGAGCAATAGCATGATTGTTAATGGGCAAAGCCCGAAGCTCTGGTGCGCGAATAATCATTTGGTAGCTCAGGTTGGCTATAAGTATGGCAAACAATACAGAAAATATCGTGATTAGTACAGTTAGACGCTTGCCTAACGCAAAGCGGCTAAGCACGCCATCGCTTGCAGCTGCACCTAGACCTGCAGATTCAAAAGCCGCTGTTGCTTCAAGCGCTTTGTTGGTTGCCGGCGATTTGTCTGAGATGCGTAAAAGTAAACCAACGATGATGAAGCTCGCAAGCAGCGAAGAGCCACCTTGACTCATAAATGGCAAGGTGAGACCAGTGAGCGGAATAAGTAATGTTACCCCGCCTACAATAACAAAGGCTTGTAGCGAGATTGCGGTTGTAAGACCTGCAGCGGCAATAGATTCGCTATCACTTTTTGCTCGTGAGGCTATGGCAAAGCCACGCACAGCAAAAAGCACAAAAGCAATTAAAATACCGCTTGCGCCTAATAAACCCATTTCTTCTGCCATGGCAACAAAGATAAAGTCGCTTTCTACTATGGGAATAAACTCCGGCATCCCGCGACCGATACCTGTGCCAATGAGGTCTCCATCTGCTAGTGAGTAAAGCGCTTGCACTAGCTGTAGTCCGCTATTAGATGGATCCGCAAAAGGATCTTGCCAGATGCTTACTCTAAGCTGAACATGATCAAAGATTATAAAAGCAGCAATTGCACCTACAATAGCAAGTAAAAGCGAAATGATGACATAAGAGATGCGTCCTGTTGCAACAAAGATCATTGTTACAAAAAGTCCAAAGAAAAGCAGTGCGCTACCTAGGTCCTTCTCGAAAACTACAATTAACATCGAAAGCGCCCACATAACAACCATTGGTAACAGAGTGCGAAAGTCAGGGATTTGCAAAGGTCCTAAGTGGCGCGCGCTTACAGATAGCATATCACGGTTGTCGGCTAAATATGCCGCTAAGAAAAGTACAACGCAAATCTTGGCAAGCTCGCCAGGTTGAAACGAGAAGCCAAATATTTTTAACCAAATCTTAGAGCCATTAATTTCTGCGCCAACAAAGATTGGCAAAAGCATTAAGATGATGCCTGCTAGCATAATAGTATACTTAAAATCTGCCAGTTTTTGCACTGAGCGTACCAAAATAAGAGTAAGAATCATTGCCGCGACGCCTATAAAAAGCCAAATGACTTGACGACCAGCCAGCTCAGGCGCTAGTCGCATCACAAAGGCAATGCCAATGCCGGAAAGTATAAATGCTAAAGGCAGCAAGACGCCATCGGCATTTGGCGCAAGATAGCGCATAGCAAGATGGGCAATAAGAAACGCTGCTACAAGTCCTAAAGGAACGGCTAAAGTCTGAGCGTCCAATGCTATACCATCATTAATTATTGTTAAGCAGAATAGTAAAATGACCACCGGAGCTGCCGCTAGCAGCAGCAATAGTTCAGTTGCGCGTCTATTAAGAGTAGACGTCACGCTCATGATAGGTTGCTCCAAGCGGACTCAAATGAGCTAATTTCCCAGCTATTTTTTGTAGTAGTAGGTGTCACGCTCATGATAGATTGCTCTCACTGTTGGTAGCGCTGTACGTGAGGCGCCCATCCTCTTGTTTGCTTACCCATTTTTTTGCTTCTTCGTAAGAGCTAAAGGTGATGTAGCCGTCTTTTAAAATATTGTTTTTTGCTGTAATGGTTAAATCGTCTATCGTTAGATCTGTGTGTGTTTGTTTCCAGCGCAGTTTAATGCCAACAATATCGTCTGCAAGACCGCTATAAACAGCGAGCGTATCGCCTTCGATTGTTACAAAGGCAACGCTTTTAGCATAAAGATAAACACCGCCAAAAGCGCCGCCCACTAGCAAAATAGCTAAAAGCACAAAAGTGATGATGCCTAAATGCCAAGAGCGCCTGCGATCTGTGCCTTTGCCTAGGCTGGCACGCAAGGTAGCCGCTTGCTTTTCTGCAGCAACTGTGCCGGTTGCAGTTATGCCCGTAACACCAGCTATGGCGCCATCTTTGGCTGGCGGTGTTTGATGAATGTCTACCACAATTGCTGTAATATTGTCTAATCCACCCATAGATCTTGCCTCTAATATTAACGCATCGGTGGTTTGCTGGGCGTCGTATTGGCTGTTAAGAAGTTCGGCAATGCGCGCATCAGAAACCATGCCACTAAGACCGTCAGAACAAAGCAGCAGGCGATCTTTGCACAAAAGCTCAATGCAAAAGATATCTATCTGAGTATCCTCTTCGCTTCCTAATGCACGTGTAATTACAGAGCGATTTGGATGTATGGCAGCTTCTTCTGGCGTAATCTCGCCTACTGCCACAAGTTCAGCTACTAATGAGTGGTCTGCGGTTATTTGCCGCAGCACATTGTTGCGCAAAAGATATGCCCGCGAATCACCAACTTGTGCAATCAATGCGCGATCACCGTCAACAACCAGAGCTGTCATTGTGGTGCCCATGCCAGGCCGTCCAATGCCATTTAAGACAGCATTAATAATGGCCTGATTGGCATTTTGCATGGCGCAACGTAAAGCTTCACGATTGGCGGTGCGTGGAGCTTGTTTGTCTAAAGTTGAGATAGCAATTTCGCTCGCGACTTCTCCGGCAGCGTGCCCACCCATACCATCGGCCACTGCAAAAAGTGGCATGGCAACAAGTGCAGCGTCTTCATTGTGCTCACGCACGCAGCCAACATCTGTGCGCGCACCGCATGAAATTGTCTTTGGCGGTTTGCGGTTGCGCCTCCAGGTATCTGATATAGTTGCACTCATGAGCGTCCAATTCTAATACTAACATCGCCAATTTGAACAAGATCGCCAGGTTCGGCTCGTGTTGGCTCATGAATCAATGCGCCCTCTAGATAGGTTCCATTTGTAGAACCTAAGTCTTCAACTATTAAAGCATCATTTAATGTAGAGAAGCGCGTGTGCCGTCCAGAGACATATCCCGCATTAATAACGATGTCGGCACCTGAAGAGCGACCAACGGTTATGGGATCGTTCACTATCATTTTTACACCGCGCATTTCCTTTGGGCCACGCTCAATAGACAATGTCCAGTGTTCAGACTTGCGCACCTGACCGCGCACTAAGCCTATGCCGGAGCGCATCACAGCAATTAAAAACATGAATAGCAGAGCAATAAGTAATAGTCTGCCAGCGAGTAGGGCGATATCTATCAAATCCGGCTGCCTTCTAACTTCTTGTTCCTAAAGAAAATCATGCCTGTTCCTGCCAAAACTCCAGAACAGTTGTGCCAATTGTTAGCGCATCTCCGCTACGTAAAATTGCCCGTTCTACTGTTTTGCCATTAACTTGAGTTCCATTGGTAGACTGCAAATCTGTTACAGACCATGCACCAAGAGCATTTTGCTCAAAACAAGCGTGTCGTCGTGAGGCGTTGGCATCGTCAAGTGCGATGTCGCAATGCCGATCGCGTCCGCAGGTCATAAGGCGGCTTGTCATAGGAATTTTTTGTCCGCTGTTTTGGTTGAAAAGGTGCGCAACACCAATAACTTGCGCATTGCTGGTGAGGCTGGCATCGCTATTGCTAGCACTTGCAGGGATAGCATTTGATGAGCCAACACTTTCAGAGACGATTTGTGGTGGGCGTGCAACAATGGGGGTATCATCAACAAGGCTAGCGCTTCTAGAGCTAACTTCGGGCAAATGTGACAGGCCATAGCCTAAACCTGCTTGCAGAGCGGTATTTGGTGTAGAGACTATAACGTTGTCACCAACATAAGGTGCTGGCTGAGGTTTTTTGGCGATACCATAAAACTCTAACTCTTCTTCGCGCAGTTGAGCGATGACAGGTGCCGAGACATTCTCTGCAATAACATCAAAACGCCCGCTTTTAAGTTTGCCATCTACTAAAAACCGCACCAGCGGCCGACAGTCAAACTCTAAGCCGGCATCGGTTCCGCGTCGCGTCAGATAGGTCTCAATTTCGGATGCAATTGTGGGATAAAATCCAAAAAGCCGCTCATCATCATTTTTATTTACCAAAACATTATAAAGAGTAGGCGCATATTGGTGTCCGGTGCCTACAAGGCGATTTGCCTTCATCTGCTTTTCTGCTCGTTTAGCAATCTGCGCTGGCTCTATGGGGGAATGAAAAACTGCGCCTGCCGCCGTATCTACAGCCTGCTCCATACCATATTCTAACTTGCGGAAGATGCTCACTTGCCCTCGGTCTTTCTGTTTTGCGTTCACCATAAACACACGCTTTAAAAAGCGAAAATAGTTAAGCTAACATTATACCCTTTGCCTGATTTTTGTCCCATAACAGAATTTTAACAGCTATTGTTTATTGGCAGTTAACTTGCTGTATTAAATTTGCTTTGGTCAAGTTGCGGTTAACCGGTGT
>JAIRQA010000021.1 GCA_031256715.1 Coriobacteriales bacterium
CTAGCATATGAATTTATTGGCAAGTTCGTTTGATTTTCATGCATGAAGGCCTCCTTTATTCTGTTGAGAAGACAGCGGCATCTGCCGCAGTTGTAGCAGTGTGCGATGCGTCAGGCGAATGCTCAGCGCGAGAAGAAGCACCAAGCGACCATCCTAAAGCGCGATTATATTCACTCCACATTTGGGCATAGTGCCCACAAAGACCTAGTAGCTCGTCATGGGTGCCATTCTCGACAATATGACCGGCATCAAGCACCGCGATTTTGTCTGCGCCGCGAATTGTTGCCAGACGATGTGCAATAACAATTACGGTTTTGCCTTTCATTAGCTGCTCAAAGGCCATTTGTATACGGTGTTCATTTTCTGGGTCGGCAAAAGCGGTGGCCTCGTCTAAAACAAGAATAGGAGCATCTTTAAGGATGGCGCGGGCAATGACAATGCGCTGTCGCTCTCCGCCGGAAAGATGAGCGCCATCACTGCCCACCATTGTGCTATAGCCATGAGGCAGAGCCAAAATGAAATCATGGCATTGCGCGGCTTGGGCGGCAGCAACTATTTGCTCGTGTGTCGCCTTTGGGTTACCAATGCGAATGTTATCCTCTATAGATTGGTGAAAGAGGAAGACATCCTGAAAGACGAAGCTAACAATAGACATTAGATAATCAGGATGCATATCGCGTACGTCGGTGCCACCAATGCAAATGCTTCCCTTAGCAACATCATAAAAACGGCAGATTAGATGGGCTAATGTAGATTTTCCAGAACCGGAAGAGCCAACAAGCGCCGTAATTTCGCCCTGATTAGCTGTAAAAGAAATATTGTTTAGCGCAGAAGGAATGTTGTCAAGAAAAACATCAGGGGGATTTTGAGAAGAAGAGCTTTGTTTTGCAGCTGGGACTTCTGCATTGTTTGTAGAGTCTGCGTTTTTTGGGGAGCCTACGTTGTTTGTAGAGCCGACCTCCTCAGGCGTGATGGCGGCATAAGAAAAGCTTACATCATTAAAGTTTATGCTGAATCCGGAAGCTTCTTTGGGGGATGTGGTTACAAGAAGCGGCGGGATATCTAAAATGCGATCCATGCGTGTGATGTTGTCGGCGATAAGGTTGCCTTGCGAGGCCACGTAAAGTAGTTTAGAAAAAGGACCTGTAAGTGCCAGCGAAAAAATGAGGTAAAAAATAGACGCCAAGGCAAAAGTCGCATAGTCTGTTGTGCCAGCGGCAAGCAAGATTATCAGGGGCATTAAAAAAAGATGAACATTGTTTATAACCACCATGAACAACACCATATAGCTTTTGTAGCTCATTGTGTATTCGTAAACAAAGGCACCATAGCTACGTATGGTTTCGTAAAAACGATGAAAAGTGTGCACAGATTGATTAAAGGCCTTAACCACAGAGATACCGCGTACATACTCAACGGCAGAATTGTTCATTTCTTCTAGTGAGTCTTGATATTTCTTTAGGAAGCTTTTAGCGGTTGGCGTAGACAATGCATAAGAGTAAAGAACAACTGTAATTATTATGGGAACTATGCAAGCTAATCCTAGCCGCCAATCAAATACAAAAAGAATCACAAAGGTAAAAATAGGCATGGCAAACGAACCAACAAGGTCAGGCAGTTGGTGTGCGATAAAACCCTCAAGCTTTTCTATGTTATCGTCAACGATTTTGCGTAACTTACCTGACGCATTGGCAGTATGAAAGCCCAAAGGTAAAGAAGCGATATGTTTTAGAAATTCTAGTTTAAGTTTATATAGCGTTGTAAAGGCGGCGATATGTGAGCACGTAAGAGCAAAGAAATTTACAAGAATTGCTGCCGCTGCGCCTCCTGCAGCAAACCAACCAAGTTGCATGAGGTAATAGCTGTCTAGTGAGGCAAGATTGTTATAATGCAGCACAATCTCGCGAATTATGAAATAGACAAAAATAAATGGAGAAAAAGAAAGACCAACGCTAAGTATAGACAATACGCAGGCTAAGATAATAAGCAGTTTGCGTGTCATGGCAAGCTCTAAAAGACGGGCGATACCTGTCTTGCGTGTTACCGGTGGCGTAACAGCTACCGAAGTCTTGGGCGTAAGCGGCGGCGTAACAGCAACCGAAGTCTTGGGCGCGCGTGCAGACGCTACAGGAGCGCCAGGCTCGCGCTTGCTAGGCGCGGTGTCAGCTGCCAAAGGCTTGTGCTTGCTAGGCGCGGTATCAGCTGCTGTAGACTTCGGCGGCAAAGGTGCCGCACCACCCGTCGCTTCATTCGGCGTCGCTGCAGATGTGCTTTCTAAAGAGCCGCTTAAAAACGAATTATCAGACATACCCACCTCTCATTCCTATAAGTTAGCTTTATCTAACAAAGACAGTTTAGTGCAATAACTAACCTATGTAAAGAGGGAATTTGAAATAAATGTTTGATTAGCGTTTGATTCGTTTCTGTTCATGCCCCCATGCGTCATCCTGAGATTGCCGTGGCGGCAATGCTCAAGGTTCTGACACTTCGGTCTGGCTAACTAGAGCCTTAAGTTCTCACTTTGCTCGCCTCTAGATGACATGGGGTAGGGCGTGAATAGAAACTTTGATTCGGCTTACGATGAGTTTCATCCTTGTTTATGACGTAATTTTTTTGGCAAACAGAAAGCTTTCTTAAACCTAAAAGGCGCCAAAAGACTTTTGCAAGAGGCGACAGCGTTTCTCAACATAAAAAATGGAAGAGCGTGCAGCAGCAATATAGCTAGCGTGCATGAACTGCTTTTAATTTTGCACAAATAAAGGCTTTTAGGCGCCGAGCGTGCGTATAGGAATTACGTAAACGCCTTCTTTAGTTTGTCTGGCGTATTCGCTTACTCCAACTAGAACAGCTAAAAAAGAAGGCTCGCGCACTTTTGCAAGGGGGTTTGAGGTCAGCTTAGATTTTAAACGCAACAGGGAGTCTATCCCTTCTTGAACCTTTTCTTCACTGAGCTTGATTTCAATTGCAGCCCAAGAACCGTCGGTTCTTTCTATAATTGCATCAACTTCAAGGCCGGAGTCGTCCCTGTAATAGCGCACAGGTGTGCCACTTGCCTTTGGGAGCGCACGCGCGTAAACCAGAAGGTCTCTTATGCATAGGTTTTCGAACACCAGACCAAATGTTTGCCAGTCGTTTAGCAGAGATTCGGGTGACAATCCTAAGGCGGCAACGGCAATGGAGGGGTCTGCAAAGTAGCGCTTTTCCTTTAGCTGAACTCTTTTTGGTGAGCGCGCAGGTGGTGCCCAACCCTTTATGCCATCGTAAAGAAATAGAGCGGCAAGTTCGTTTAGGTAAGAGGCAATGGTTTTTTCTGTTGCCGCAATTTTCTGAGAGTTTTCCTTACCAGAAATATCTGCATTAATAGTTTTTATTGTGGTTGACTGGCAGAGATTTCTGGCGATAGAAGAAACAATTCTTTCGGCGATATCGCTGCTTTTGCCGCGCGCGGGAATGCTCTGTTCAAAAATAGATTGCAGGTAGCTATGCACTATAATCTGTGCTTCTGATGAGCTTAAGTTTAAGGCTTCTGGCCAGCCGCCACGGCAAGCGACTTCTAATAAGTCTGTAAGGCTAGGGCTTGCTTGGCACGGCTCAAGCTTTCCCTTAGTCTTTTCTTCAAACAAGCTGGCAAGAGATATCTTAGCAGAAGATTCTCCAGATTCTGAAAGACTCATTGGATACATTCGAATTCGGCCAATACGACCAGCGCCGCTATGAAACACCTCATCTTTATGAGGTGTAGATGAACCGGTAAGAATCCAAAGACCTTTTTTGCCGCCTGCGTCGTCTACTGCATGGCGCACCGTATCCCAAACGCTTGGCACTCGCTGCCATTCATCTATAACGTGAGGCCTGTCTCCTTGTAATGCAATTTGTGAGTCGGAAGCAATGACCTGTGGGTTATTTCCGCGATCTACGTATGTGATGGATGCACCGTGCGCGCGTGCTGCCCAAGTTTTTCCACACCATTTTGTACCAGCAATTTCTACGGCGCCAAAGAGCGACAAATATTTGTTTATCTGCGCGTCAACAATTCTTGGCAGATACCCGTCGGGAACAATCTCTTTGTTTTTGGATGCACGCTCGTGCATTGTTGTTCTGGTTGTGTTCATGCTCGCCTTTTGCTTTATAGTGGTGTTTACGCCTGTTTGTCGTTTTCTAGATTTGTTTTACTCGCCTGTTGTTGCCTAGGGGCGTTTTTGTTTTGTCTGTTACTTCTAGTTACGCTTAAGCAGTTTATTATACACCATTGCCCAAAATCCGAAAGTCTGAACGCCCAAAATCCGAATGTTTCATTGCCCAAAATCCGAAAGTCTGAACGCCCAAAATCCGAATGCATAGCGGGCAAACTGTAGCGAACAAGTTTCTATTGCCTAAAATCCGAGTGTCTGCAACGGCCTTCTTAGCGTCCGTCCACCTTAGCTTACGTCCAGCCACTTTCGTATTCGAATTAAGTTACAAAGAAGCAAGAGTAAATGCAGTGTCCCGCGTGTGTCCCGCGAGAACAGCCAATATGCGAAAACAGCTAGTGCGCGAAAACAATAATTAAGCGAAAACTAGTTGACATCATCTACTATTAGTGTTAAACTAATATTTGTCTGAAGCATAGCAGTCTCTCTGCTAACAAAGGAAGCCATGGGCAAGTGCAATCGCCCTGGGCTTCTTTTGTTTGGAAAGACGTTTGCGGATGTGCGCGTGGTGCTTCGCTTAAAACATTCAACCTCAAATCTTCGTCAGTGCCCCATCCAACTCAAGTCTGCATCATTGATTCAAACCAACCTAGCGCCTCAAGACAGCATCAGTCAACCCCAACCAACCTAGCGCCTCAGGACAACATCAGTCAACCCCAATCAACCTAAGCCAACCCAAATCAGCATCAGCCAAAAAGCCACTCCCAGCCAACGGCAACCGTTCACCGACAGTTTCTTCTCAACATAAAAATGAGGCTTGACCGCTCGTAAGATTTTTAATAAAGTTTAAGGTTGCGACTATTAGCGACTCTAACTGAAACCAACAGCGTAACCCAGAGGAGGAATCCCCTTGTCAAAAGCAAAAAACGCTAGATCAGCAACCTTGTACAGAGAACGCAAGAGTTTCGCAAAAATCCCCGAAGTCATGGATGTTCCAAACTTAATATCTATACAAACTGAGTCATTTAAGTGGCTTCAGACTGAGGGGCTGAGCGGAGCCTTACAGGACATTTCTCCTATCGAGAACACTATCAAAAACCTGTGCGTCGAGTTTGGCAAACACGATTTTGGCGATCCGCCGCACACTGAAGAAGAGTGCAAGAACAAGGATATCACATATCAGGCACCTTTGTTTGTAGATATTCGCTTTGTTAACAAAGACACTGGCGAATTTAGCGAACAGAATGTCTTTATGGGTGATTTCCCGCTTATGACCAGCAGGGGAACTTTTATCATCAACGGAACGGAACGTGTCGTTGTAAGTCAGCTGGTGCGCTCTCCCGGTGTTTATTTTGGTGTTGAGCAAGACAAGACGTCAGACAAGTTATTATATAATGCCAAGATTATTCCATCGCGCGGCGCATGGCTAGAGTTTGAGACAGACCGCCGCGATGTTTTATTCGTACGCATCGATCGCAAGCGTAAGCAACCGGCTACGCTGCTGCTTAAGGCATTGGGTATCGCCAATACCGCAGAAGAAATTTATGAAGTTTTAGGAGAAGACCTCGCAGATAGCGACGTGATAAAGGCAACCTTGCTTAAAGACAATGCCGATACTCGCGAAGAGGCGCTGTTGGAGCTTTATAAGCGCCTTCGCCCTGGTGAGCCTTTGGCGGTTGACAGCGCTCGCGTTTTACTAGATGGTCTATTCTTTAATCCACAGCGCTACGACTTAGCAAAAGTTGGGCGTTACAAAATGAACAAGAAGCTAAAAGCAGACATGCCTTTAGAGGCTTCTACATTAACTAATGAAGACATCATAGAGACCATGCGCTACATCATTGCATTGCACGATGGCAATGAAGATAAATCGACAGATGATATTGACCACTTTGGTAATCGTCGCATTCGAACTGTAGGCGAGCTAGTGCAAAACCAGTTTAGAATTGGTCTTTCGCGTATGGAGCGTGTGGTGCGCGAGCGCATGAGTACGTTGGAGCTTAGCGAAATCACGCCGCAGAGTTTGGTTAATATACGTCCGATAGTTGCGGCAATTAAAGAATTCTTTGGTTCTTCGCAGTCTAGCCAGTTTATGGATCAAACTAACCCCGCCACAGGAATCACTCATAAGCGCCGTCTTTCTGCTTTGGGCCCTGGCGGTCTTTCGCGTGAGCGCGCCGGCTTTGAGGTTCGCGATGTTCACACTTCTCACTATGGTCGTATGTGCCCAATAGAGACACCAGAAGGACCTAACATTGGTCTTATTGGTTCGCTGGCGACATATGCTCGCGTTAATCCATTTGGTTTTATAGAGGCACCGTATCGCCGAGTTGTAGATGGTAAAGTTACAGACGAGATTGACTATCTTACTGCCGACGAGGAAGAAAACTACGTTATTGCTCAGGCAAACGAGCTCTTTGATCAAGAGAGCCGCCAGTTTGGTAGCGTTAACGAGAAGGGCAAGTTTATTGTTGCCAAAAAGGTTTTATGCCGCGTAAAAGATGCGCGTGGCACATTTGGTGAGCCTGAAGAGGTAGACCCCAAACGCGTTAACTACATGGACGTCTCGCCGCGACAGATGGTGTCGGTGGCCACAGCGCTCATTCCCTTCCTAGAGCACGACGACGCTAACCGTGCGCTTATGGGTTCTAACATGCAACGCCAGGCTGTGCCTTTGCTGCGTCCTGTTGCCCCCTTTGTGGGAACAGGCATGGAGCATCGCTGCGCAGTTGACTCTGGAGAAATTGTTTTGGCGGCCCGTCCGGGTGTTGTAGAATTTGTGCAAACAGACAAGGTTATTGTGCGTGCCAAAGATGGCACCTTAGATGAGTACAGACTACCTAAGTTTCAGCGCTCAAACCAAAGCGGCTGTCTTAATCACAAGCCATTGGTGCGAGTGGGCATGGAAGTGTTTGCCGGTGATGCCTTGGCAGATGGACCGGCGACATCTAAGGGAGAGCTAAGTTTAGGGCAAAACCTAATGGTGGCCTACATGCCTTGGGAAGGCTTTAACTACGAGGACGCCATTATATTGTCGGAAAGAGTTGTGTCGGAAGATCTTCTCACCAGCATACATATTAGCGAGTACGAGGTAGATGCTCGCGATACCAAGCTTGGACCAGAAGAAATTTCTCGCGAAATTCCCAACCTTAGCGATGACCAAATTGGCAACCTAGACATAGATGGCATCATTCGCATTGGCGCCGAGGTTTTTCCTGGCGATGTGCTTGTGGGCAAGGTAACGCCTAAAGGCGAAACCGAGCTTACAGCCGAGGAGCGCCTTTTAAGGGCAATTTTTGGTGAGAAGGCGCGTGAAGTTCGCGACACATCTTTACGTGTGCCGCATGGCGCTGGCGGGCGCATCATTGGAATTGCACGCTTCTCGCGTGATGATGGCGATGAGCTTGCACCTGGTGTAAACGAACTAGTGCGCGTTTACGTTGCTCAGAAGCGCAAGATTCAGCAAGGAGACAAACTGGCAGGCCGTCATGGTAACAAAGGTGTTATCAGCCGCATTTTGCCTATAGAAGACATGCCATATCTTGCCGATGGCACACCTATAGATATCATTCTTAACCCATTGGGCGTTCCTAGTCGTATGAATGTTGGTCAGCTTTTAGAAACTCATCTTGGCTGGGCGGCATCTGTGGGCTGGAGTGACGAAGAAAATCCCACGCAAAGTGTGCCTGGCCCCACGCATGTTGCGTCGCCTGTGTTTGATGGCGCAACAGAAACAGAGATTTCGGATGCTATAGAAAAGGCAAACCGCAACCTTATACAGCGCAAGCACGAAGAGTTTGGCGCATTAGCGCGCGATGAGTTTATCCCGCAGCTTTCACGCACGGGCAAGACAGAGCTGTTTGATGGTCGCACAGGCGAGAAGTTCCGCGAGCCTATTACAGTAGGACAAAATTATATTCTTAAGCTATCACACTTGGTTGATGACAAGATTCACGCACGTTCGACAGGTCCTTACAGTCTTATTACCCAGCAGCCATTAGGAGGTAAGGCGCAGTTTGGTGGACAGCGTTTTGGCGAGATGGAAGTTTGGGCTTTGTATGCTTATGGTGCGTCAAACGTGCTGCAAGAGATTCTTACCATTAAGTCCGATGACACATCCGGGCGCGTGAAGTCTTATGAGCAGATCGTAAAGGGCGAAAACATCCCAGCTGCCGAGGTTCCGGAAAGCTTTAAAGTTCTTGTTAAAGAAATGAAGTCACTTTGCTTAGATGTTGAGCTTTTGGGAGAAGATCGCGCAGCCGGCGGCGGCATGGTGTCTAATGGCTTAGATGGTTTTGGAAACCTAGACTTAGAGGCACTTTCAGACGAGTCCTTAACCTTAGAGCAGCATATGGACGCCGAGCGCTTTGTAGACCGCTCGGATGATGCCGATGCCATTAGCTCGCTAGAAGACGCCCTTAGTGGGTTAGACTTTAAACTTGACGATAGCGAAGCTTTGCAAGGACTTGATGATCTGGCACACCTTAGCGACCTTGCTGCCGCAAGCGGATCTATGGGAGCCACAGACCTTGCTGACCTAAGTGAATTAAGCGACTTGAGCAGCGAGTTAACAGGCGAAGACGACGAAGATGCGTTAAGCCTTCTTGCCAGCGATAGCGAGATATCTATAGACGAGAATTCTGATTCACTTCTAGACGACGCTCAAGATTTTGTTTTAGAAAATGATTCAGACGCTGCCGGTGGCGATACCGCCAGCGCTAGCGAAGATGCCGCTGCAGATGGTGATGTTGCTAACGCAGCAAACGCCAACGAAGCCGATGCTGCTGCCGGCGTCAACAAAGATGCAGCTTCAGGCAAAGGCAAAATGGCTCCCACTAACAAGAAAGGGAAGGAGTAAGAGATGCCAACTACAACAGAGTATGATGTAAATAATTTTGATCAACTGCGCATTGGCCTCGCCAGCCCCGAAAGCATTCGTTCGTGGAGCCGTGGCGAGGTAAAAAAGCCAGAGACTATTAACTATCGTACACTTAAGCCAGAAAAGGATGGGCTTTTTTGCGAGAAGATATTTGGCCCTACCAAGGACTGGGAGTGCAATTGTGGCAAGTATAAGCGTATTCGCTTTAAGGGAATCGTTTGCGAGCGCTGCGGTGTAGAGGTTACACGTTCCCGTGTGCGACGTGAGCGAATGGGTCACATAGAGTTAGCCACGCCTGTTAGCCATATCTGGTACTTTAAAGGTTCGCCTTCACGGTTGGGCTATTTCTTAGATATTGCTCCTAAGGAACTAGAAAAAGTATTGTATTTTGCTAGCTATATTATTACATGGGTAAACTATGAGGCCAGAAGCGAGGACGCCGAAGAGCTTCGCGACGAACTTGCGGCAGATTTAGAAGAGCTAGATGCCGAACTAGAGCGCGCCATAGAAGCCACAGAAAGACGTAGCGCAGCACACGCATCAGAAGAGTTTGGCGATCAATCTGATTTACTTTCTCCTGACGAAGTTGCGGCAGAAATTGCTGATCTTCGCGAGGAGTTTGATGAACGCAAACTAATGCGCCGCGATGCCTTTGACGCCTTTATGAAACTTAACGAGAAGCAGCTTATAAGCGACGAGGCGTTATATCGCGAGATGCGCATTAACTATAGCACCTATTTTCGTGGTGGCATGGGCGCCGAGTCTGTGCGCGAGCTTTTGCGTGCCATTAACCTAGAAGAGACCGCCAAGGAACTTCGCGAGACCATAGGTGATGGCAAAGGAACGCGCCGCGTAAAAGCAATTAAGCGCTTAAAGGTTACAGATGCTTTTATTAAGAGCAACAATAAGCCTGAGGACATGATTCTTGAGGTTATACCCGTTATTCCACCAGATTTGCGTCCTATGGTGCAATTGGATGGTGGACGTTTTGCGACTTCTGACCTTAACGACCTTTATCGTCGTGTAATAAATCGTAACAATCGCCTGAAGCGACTGTTAGACCTTGGAGCTCCAGAGATTATTGTTAATAACGAGAAGCGCATGTTGCAAGAGGCCGTAGACTCTTTGTTTGACAATGGACGACGCGGGCGCCCGGTTACAGGTCCTGGCAATCGTCCACTAAAGTCAATCTCGGACATGCTTAAAGGCAAGCAGGGACGCTTTCGTCAAAATCTTTTAGGAAAACGCGTAGATTACTCTGGGCGTTCGGTTATTGTTGTTGGGCCTCAGCTACAAATACATCAATGCGGCCTGCCTAAGCAGATGGCTTTGGAGCTCTTTAAGCCATTTGTTGTTAAGCGTCTTGTAGAACTAGAGCACGCGCCTAACGTTAAGGCCGCCAAGCGAACAGTAGACCGCGCAGTCTCTACAACGGTTTGGGATGTCTTAGAAGAAGTTATTTCTGAGCACCCGGTTTTGCTTAATCGCGCACCTACCTTACATCGTTTGGGCATTCAGGCTTTTGAGCCGGTGCTGGTAGAAGGAAAGGCAATTCGCTTACATCCTCTTGTTTGTACTGCCTTTAACGCAGACTTCGATGGCGACCAGATGGCTGTACATGTGCCACTGTCTTCTGAGGCTCAGGCAGAGGCACGCGTGCTAATGCTTTCTGCAAACAACATAAAGTCACCAGCACATGGTCGTCCTTTAGCCGTACCTACGCAAGACATGATAATTGGCTTGTACTATCTAACTGCTGCCCGCGACGGTTTTCCTGGCGAAGGCCGTGCCTTTATGAGTTTTGGCGATGCCCTTAACGCCTACGATGCCGAGCGCGACTTTAGCCTGAAATCTGATGTAGACTTACAAGCTAAGATCATTGTGCGCTTAAAATACGATACTCGTGTAGAAACAAGTTATGGTGTCTATGAAGATAAGAAGGCAGGCGAGCGCATAGAGACTACCATTGGACGCATCACTTTTAATGCCGTGCTGCCTGATGACCATCCATATGTGAACTTCGAGATGAACAAGACCGAGATTGCTCGCTTGGTAGAGGATTGCTCAAACCATTATTCTATACAAAAGATGGCAGAGATTCTTGATGGTTTAAAGGCAACAGGTTTTCATTATGCCACACGTGCCGGCGTTACCGTCTCTGTTTACGATGCTACTGTGCCACCAACCAAAGAAGCTATTCTTGCAGCTGCCGACAAACGAGTTGCGGCCATAGATGACGATTACGAGATGGGTCTGATGAGCGCAGACGAGCGCCACCGTCAGGTTGTAGACGTTTGGAACGCCGCCAACGACGAAGTTGGCGAAGCAATGGCAGATAATTTTGATAAGTTTAACCCCATCTACATGATGGCTTTTTCTGGTGCTCGAGGCAACATCAAGCAGATTCGTCAGCTGGCAGGAATGCGCGGCTTAATGTCTGATCCAAAAGGTGAGATTATCGATCGTCCCATTAAGGCGAACTTCCGCGAGGGACTTTCTGTTTTGGAATACTTCATCTCTACGCATGGCGCCCGCAAGGGTCTTGCAGACACCGCTTTGCGTACCGCAGACTCGGGCTATCTTACTCGTAGGCTAGTAGATGTTGCTCAAGACGTTATCATTCGCGAGCTAGATTGCGGAACCGATGATGGAATTTCTTATCCACTACTAAATGCAAAAGATCAGCCAGATCGTAATCTCATTGGGCGTTGTGTCTTAGAGCCAATTGTTCACCCGGAAACAGGCGAGATAATATTTGACGTTGACGACTATATTCGCTCTATGGATGATATCAAAATGCTCGTTGCTGCAGGGCTTACAAAGATAAAAGTGCGCACCATTATGACCTGCCACGCACACAGAGGTGTTTGTCAAAAATGTTATGGCTGGGATTTGGCGTCGTCGCGTCCGGTAAACATTGGTACAGCAGTGGGAATCATTGCGGCGCAGTCTATTGGCGAACCTGGCACACAGCTTACAATGCGTACTTTTCATACCGGCGGTGTTGCCGGTGAAGATATTACCCATGGTCTTCCGCGTGTCACAGAGCTTTTTGAGGCGCGTCGTCCAAAAGGACAGGCAGTTTTGGCAGAGATATCGGGAACTCTTCAGATTGTTACCGACAAGATTTCGCGCACACTTACAATATCTGACAAAGAAGGCAATATTTGTGAGTATCAAACGTCGGCGCGTGCTCAACTTTTGCCTGGCGTAGACGATGGCGTACAAGTAGAGGTTGGTCAGCAGCTTACTAAGGGCTCTATTAACCCTCATGACTTGCTGCGACTTACAGATGCAAACACGACATTGCGCTACATAGTTTCGCAGGTACAAGACGTTTATGTTAGCCAAGGTGTAGACATTAACGATAAGCACATAGAGGTTATAGCGCGCCAGATGCTGCGTAAGGTTGCGGTGCTAGAAGCTGGCGACGCGAAGTTTTTGCCCGGCAAGCAGGTAGACGCCTATGAATTCGAGCGCATTAGCGAAAAACTGGTTTTAGAGGGCGGAACTCCTCCTGTGGGTCAACCCTTGCTGCTAGGCATTACTAAGGCGTCTTTGGCAACAGATTCGTTCTTGTCTGCAGCGTCTTTTCAAGAAACAACCAAGGTGCTTACAGATGCCGCGATTGAGGGCAAGACAGATGACTTGCATGGCTTAAAAGAGAACGTCATTATAGGTAAGCCAATTCCTGCAGGTACCGGCTTGAAGTTGTATCGTGATGTGGCGCTGACATATCATGGTGAGCCACTGGAAATCACAGGTGGCAGACACGATCTTTTGCCAGATTGGGCGCCAACAGAATTACGCGAGCTAGAAAACTTGCTACCCAAACCACAGGACTGGACTTTTGACCCTGCTTCGTATCACGATATGCCCATAGAACTTGCCAACTATCTAGGTAGTTTGGGATTAGGCGCGCAGGCTCTGCCTATTCCACTAGAAGTCGCTAAGCTTTATATTCTAGACGACCTAGGTGTCTCGCAGCGCTGGGCAAACAAGTTCTCTGAAGCTGGCATAGAGATGGTAGGCGACCTTTATGGCAAGACCGAAGAAGACCTGATGCGCATAGAGGGTATAGGCAACCGCGCCATAGAAGAGCTGCGTGCAGGCTTAGAGGAACGCGACTTGCTTTACATTCTTGATGAGCTTAATCAAGACGACGGCAACGATGTCTCTCAGCTCTTAGAGATGGTTTTCTCGCCTGATGATCCAGACTTATATTTAGGTGGAGAAGTGCCACTAACTTATAGCGCAAGCCCTGACGACT
Source organism: Coriobacteriales bacterium (assembly GCA_031256715.1). Lineage (GTDB taxonomy): Bacteria > Actinomycetota > Coriobacteriia > Coriobacteriales > UBA8131 > JAIRQA01. The sequence continues at coordinate 13,280 of JAIRQA010000021.1, forward strand.
TAGGCAACGAGCAGGTTATGCATGTAGGTGACAATGATCCAGAGGAACTTGACGAGCTGCTTGGGGCAATAAGCAACCTTGGCTTTTCAGAAAACAACTTAGAAGAGTATGAGGCTAATGCAAATGTGTTAGATGATTTTACTGCCACAAGCTAGAATGGCATTTTAAATGGTTTGACGTAAGATTTGGGTATGCACCCCTTTTGTTCATTATTACAATCTTACTTTGAACCTAAGAGCAAGTTGCTCAAAAGTTATATTGCTTTAATTATTAAAAGCGGCGGTTGATATAACTGCCGCTTTAGTTTTTGCAGCATAACGACATCATACAGGAATAAAAAGCTTGCGTAAAGAATTTTGGTTGTGTTAAGATGCCGCGCTAAGATGCCGCGCTAAGGTGCCGCGTTAAGATGCCGCGTTAAGGTGGCGGAATTGAATTAAAACACGATAAAAATGCCTCCCGCTGATTGTGGGCGCAGCGGGAGGCTTCTGAAATGGGTTCGCAACATGAGGGGTGGGGGAGGAGCGAACCCCGATATAGCGATTGTAACACTGTAAGCGTAACACACTGTGGTGTGCATTTTGGTGCGAACAGGGCAACATCATCCTTTTATTTTTTTGGTTATCAACCCTAGACGCATTTACGCGTCTCTGAGGATTGCGCCCCATCAGCTGTGGGTATAAATATTAAACTATGGAGAATGGCTAGGGTCAAATGATAACAGAAAAATTCATAAATTTGTCACACTTTCTACGAAAGGCGGGAAATAAGCGGGTGATTAGCAACGGTGAATGGTAATTTTGTAATAAATTAGCAACAGAAGTGTGCAGACACTCTACACACCTCTGTTGTCGTCTGTGTTATGTCGTAGACGTTAAGCAAGCAAAAATAATAGGGCAGCTTCTTTTCATAAAAAGTTTGCGCAGCGTTTCTATGTGGAGCGGTCTTATGCGCAATATTTACACTTGTGGCGACCTTGCTTACTATATGTCTACACACCATATGCAGTGCGTCCGCCACCGCGTCCTGCACCGCGTCCCATACCGCCACCCGTTTCTCCCATACCACCCATACCTCCCATACCACCTTGCCCACTATAAGCGCTGACACTTCCATCGGCAGCGACCACGGAAGACTGTTCTGTAAGAGTGAAGTCGGTGGTTTTCTCGCCATTAATAATAATGCTGTACTGCTCGTTTAATTGAATGTCAGAAGATGATATAGTTAGAGTACTAAACTGCTTGGCAGCGGTATAGCTTATGATGGTTTTACCAGCGCTGTTGGTGATAGAAAGAACAGTGTTAGCAGGCAACGACTGCGAACAACGATATATCAGGGCAGGCTGTGCAGAAGTAGAAGCAAAAGACATGCTCATGCCGCCACTGTCGGCCGCTAGTATGGTTCCGCCAGATATTGTTGCGCTATTGGCATCTAGTGCGCCATTGCCGGAACGTGTAGGTCCGTTTACAACAACATTGCCGCCGCTTTGAATTAAAGTTCCATTAGAGTCTAGGCCGTCGCCTTCGGCATTTACAAAGATGTTGCCACCCTGAATGCTTAAGAGGAAGTCTGTGCGGGCGCTTCCGGCCGCATTAAGGCCGTCGTCGGAAGATGTTACACTGTGCTCGCCGCCCAATATCCAGATTTGTGCCCCCTCTATGCCTTCATAGCTTTTGGTTATTGTTAGGCTACCGCCTGCGAGTCGGGCTATAGTCTCGGCATGTAGACCATCGTCTTTTGCGCTTACTTTAATGCTGCCGCTGTTAATAGACACAAAGCCCTTTTCGTAAGCTTGGTCTGTTTGTGTGCTAACGATACCATCATCGTCTGCAGAGATATTTAAAGTGCCGCCAGCTATAATAACCGAATCCTTGCCTTTTAGGCCGTCTCCTGCAGCTGTTATCTGAATGTCGCCATCTGCAACCGCAAGGTCGTCTTTGCAAGAGATACCATGCGTTACAGACGAGACAACAAGCGAGCCAGTGCCATTTATGGTAAGGTCATCGTGTGCAAAGAGGGTGGCATTGTGAGACTCATGCGTGCCATCTGAGGTAGCATCTGAGGTGGTATCAGTGCTTGTTGTTTCGTCGTCGTCTGTAAGGCTTACATCATTACGTTGGCTGTTATCGCCAAGGACGCTTGAGCTATTAGGCGCTAAAGTGATAAAAACCTTGTCGGCTTGTTCTACTAGAAGAGCGGCGTCATTGCTATTGCTTAGCGTTAGCCCATCTAAGACTAATTGCACCTTTGTTCCTTCTGCTATCGCATTAACTGCCAGTTGTCCGTTAGAACAAGAGCCGCTAACAATATAGGTTCCCTCTTCGCCAATTGTTGCAATAGTGCCACTTACCTGAACAGCGCTGCTGTTTGTGCCAGCAACAGTTACGCTGCTGCCAGAAAACTGAATTGTGGTTGCCGAGCTTGTAGAGTAGCTGGCATCCTGGTCGCGAGTCGTTAGCTCGAAGTCGTAGGCGTCGTTGCCGCTGTTTGGCGTTGTGGCTGCTACACTGGCGCTTCCTGCTGTCCCTGGTGCCATGGTAGCGGCATCTGCAGGTGGCGCAAAGACATCGTAGGGAGTAACTGTGGTTGACGGCTGTGTGTTATCTGATCCTGTTGCTTGGTTGCTGGCACAGCCGCCTAAAAGCATGCTAAATGCTAGTGTAATAATAAAAACTAAAGCTAGCAAGCTAGTATACACAGCGGGGTGTTTGCTAACCTGTATCCACGAAAGCCATGATGTGTTTATCATGTTTAACTGACTTGCGTTTTTTGACTTAGCGCCGGCAAAGGTTCTTGTTAAGGTTCTTGTTAAGGTTCTTGTTGAGGTTCTCATCATAGTTCTCCAATCGGGGAATTTGTTAAACCACGACCCAAGGCAATTTCTAAGTTGCCATTGCGGGTGCGAAGCTCATCTATAAATGCTTTGTTGCTGACACCATTGTTAAGTGTAATTTCGTACAAAAGCTTGTAAAGGCTACCCATGTTGCTCGTTTTTATGTTGATAAGTTCATAGGTCTGTGCGTATTTCTGAAACACCGTTGCAAAAACTCCTTCGTAATCTAGGGTTTCGGGTATGGTTATTCGCAGCTGTTGGACACATCCCCTCTTTTCGCCTAGCGGTAGGCGAGTGTACAAGATGTTTACCAAGCCAATTACAATAACAAAAACCGTGGCAACACCTAAAAATCCCATGCCAGTTGCAAGGCCTATCGCCATCGAGAAAAAGACAGCAGCAATGTCTTTGGCGCTACCAGGTATAGAGCGAAAGCGCACCAAGGCAAAAGCTCCCATAACTGCAAGGCCGGCTCCAATGTTGCCATTAACAAGCATGATTACCAGCTGCACCACAGCAGGAAGCAGTGCAATGGTTACAACAAAGCCTTTGTTGTAACGGTTTTTGTACATATAAATAAATGCAGCAGCAAGTCCTAAAACGAGCGAAGCAATAACACAAATTAAAAACTGAACAATGTCTATACTTACTGTGCCCTGAGCGCTGCTAAGTATTGTATTAAAAATGTCTGTCACAGTATTCTCCATTCTGTCGCTTAGTGGCGACGGTTAAAAAAAGTAGAAAAAAATTTAATAATGAAAAGTTTGCTAACAATTGTTTGTGGCGCACAAGCTGTGCATTTGTGCTAGCATGCTAGCTTCATAAGCACGACCGACTTTAGAAAAGCTGGTTGGAAAGATATGCAAATTACTAAGCGCCGAAGAAAGCTCTAAAGGTAAAGCTCCAGTTGTTTTAATTTCCATAATGCATGTCTCTTTAGGCAGCAACTGTTGGTAAAAATCACCTTGTTGGGCGCGATTATCCTTGTGTTCAGGATCCCCGAGCAGGCTGCGAGCTTCTTGCAGCCCGGGATTGCCGTGCAGGCCGTGGGTGTCTTGTAGTGCGTGATAGTTGTGCAGGTTGCGGGTGTCTTGTAGCCCTGGATAGTTGTGCAGGTTGCGGGTGTCTTGCAGTCTGGGATTGTCGCACTTCTCGACAAAAAAATTCTCCCACGAGCCTTTTGCCCAATTAACGTTACAATCCATTGTGATGCGTGTGTCGCGAAACTTGTAGGCGCAGCGCTCGTAACGAATGTTCATGAATGGGGTGAGTGGGGCGTAAAGAGAGATAGCCCAAGAAAGTTCACGCAAAATCTGTTCGCGCAAAGGGTCGTTAGTTGCCGGAGAGCTGCCTGTTTCTAAAAAGTCTTTTGCCTCACCTAAGCTCATCTGGGCGCGACGCTTGTAGGTTTGTCCATCAAACTTTTTCTTTAACTCTACAAATGCTTCATGGCGAAGCATGCCGCCGTGTTCGCATACTTTACCATAGGTGCGTACGCGTAGCTTTTCTTTATAGCGCGGCTTTTCTATAGAACGACGAATGAGCAGACGCTCAGGAGTATCAAGATAAAGATTGTTGATAAGGACTGGCGCTGCTGTAGCTGCACATGAGCCCTCAACTTTTTCCTTTGTGATGCTTTTAAAGCCGTCTGAGTTAAAACTGTCGGATGTTAATGCGGTGCCCAATAATGAGATTAAGGCATCGGCCGCCTGATAAGATATCAGATATTTTTCTTCGCGTCTAGCAAAAACTGATGTGCTTGACATAACTACTTCCTCCTTGCGTTTTTTTGACGCGGGCTGCTGCCACACTGCCTTCAGGGGCTATTTTGCAATGCAGCAGAGTGCCCGCTACTACAAGAAAAGATTTTAGATGTGGCTGCTTAAAAACGGCTGAAAGGCATATACGCAGTTATTTTGGCCATGCAAACAAACTTTGCCTGTATTCGTCTAGCCATGTTTTTGCAATGGCACAAAAGTCGCTCGCTGCCTTTGTTGGCGTTGTTCCAACTTTATAAACCAGATATGTCTCCCAAACCAAAGACTGATCCTCGAATGGTCTGATTACTGTTTTGCTATATTGATGATTCCATGCAGCAAAGTCAAACGAAACTGCAACAGCATTGCCTTCTGCGGCTAGTCTATGACAGTAATCTAGCTCTGTAGCTTCAGCAACAATATTTACGTTGACATTGTTGTTTAGAAAGCTGTTAATTAATAGATGGTAAGAAGCAAACTCGCGACTAACAAGCGCAAGCGGAACATGGTTAAGATCGCTATACGCAATGCTGCTCTTTAAAGCAAGTGGATTGCTTGTGGGAATTACCAAGCAGGGACGGTGGCGTGTGAATGGCTCTGCACGATAAATGCTTAAGTCTACAGGGCCTCCCAAAATGCCAAGTTCACTTGCATTGTTCTTTAGGCGTTCGCGAGCAATGCTATCTGGGCTTTCAGAAATACTCACCTGCACATTGGGCATGGTTGCTCGCAGATGCTGCAAGAAGTCTAGTCCAAGATATTCTTTGATGCCTTGGGTAGATGCAATGTTTAAAACATACTTGCTTTCAGATGCTAAATTGCAGTCGCCAGTGATTTCTTCTAAAAGCCACTTAAGCTGGTGAGCTCGCTTGTAAAGTGCATCTCCTTGTGGTGTTGGTACTACGCCAAAATAGCTTCTGGTAAAAAGTGTGACTTTAAGCTCTGCCTCTAGCTTGTGCAATATTTTACTGGCTGCCTGAGGTGTAAGGAAAACATCTTTAGCACCACGAGAGACATTTTGCGTTTCGTATATGTGTAAGAAAACATCTAGATCTCTGGTATTCATCTGTGTCGCCATCTAACTTTTTAGTACAACCCAAACGACAGACTGCGTAAAAGCATTGTAAGGTGTCATTGTTTGAACTCGATTCTGAGCCTCAAGCTGTGGGGCAGGCGATTGTAACCAAGAACACAATGACAAAACAAGGGGATTTACACAACTTAATGATTATACCTTGATGATTATATAGCATCAACAGATGGTTGTAGGCCATCGCCATAATGATGATTCTTATCTTGTACCCGTGGAACTATACTCTTTAACTATCAATGCTATACAAGTGGATGAATGCGCTTGTGCCTTGAAAGATGTGATGCTGCTTTAAGCCCTTACAGCAACTGATACAACGCTGCTCTAAAGAGCAAATGAGAGACAAGGCTTAGATACAAAGCGCAAATGTAAAAGTAAGCACTTGCAAACAAAAGAAGGAGGTATGATGTGACAAGCAATATGGTTGTGAACAAAGAAAAGGCGTTAGCAGAAAGACCCAATAAGAAAGTTCCTGCAGCACTTGTGTTATTCATGATGCTAATGTCTATGACGGCGGGGGCGATGTGCCTTAACAAAGTGCCGCCAATTTTACCCTTGCTTACAGAGGGTATGGGTTTAACAGGAGCATCTTTAGCGGGCCTTCTGATTTCCGTGTTCGTTTTTTCGGGAATATTTTTAGCCATTCCCAGTGGTGCTATTATCGCGCGTTTTGGCTATTACAAAGTAGGAATCGTCGCATTATGCGCATTGTTGCTTGGTTCTGTTGTTGGTGCCTTTAATTTAGGGTATGAAGTCATGCTAACAAGCAGAATAATTGAAGGCATTGGACTGATTTTACTGATGACACTAGGGCCGGCAGCCGTTGGCAGTGTTTTTACAGACGCAAAACGCGGCTCTGCAATGGGTTTACTAATGTGTTTTATGGCTTTTGGCCAAATTGCTATGTTTAATCTTGCTCCACGCATTGCAAGTATTGCCTCGTGGACGGTCGTGTGGTGGGTAACTGCCGCCTATGCAGTATTGTTCCTGGTAATTTGGGTATTTGCCTTGCACAATTTAGACTTAACGCTAGAGGCGAACTCTGCGGAGGCTTCTAAGATTGCGAAAAACGTTGAGGCACAGACTCAGGATGACGCACAAGCAAGCGAGCAGGCGCAGTTCGCCTCTTCAGACGCTGCACTAGTTACACAAGGTGGAGCTGCACCAACAGCAACGACAATACCGGCACCAGAATCTGCGCCAACAGCAACGCCAATACCGGCACCAGAATCAGCGCCAGCGCCAACAGTAACGAAATCGCGGTTCAGGGACTTGTTGTTAAACCCCGGCCTTTGGCTAATAGGCTTCACCTTGCTGCTCTATTTGGTAGCTGAGCAAGGAGTCATATCTTTTCTCCCCACATTTTTAACAGACATTCGCGGCATGGATGTAGCCGAGGCTAGCACAATTGTGAGCATTGCGCCGCTTGTGGGTATTCCCGTAGGAATTGTTGTTGGTGTAATCTCTGACAAACTTGGTTCGCGCAAGTGGCCTCTGGGTATTTTAATGGTGGCTAGCGCGATTACATATGCGCTGATGCCAACTTGGGCAACAGGCTCATTTCTGGTTTTGGTTATTTTGTTTGGCATTGCGGTGATGGGCATAGTGGGGCTTTGTTTTGCGGCGCTTTCCGAGCTTGTGCCTCCTAGTCAGGGCGGCATGGCAGTGGGAATTTTAAATACGTTTCAGTGGGTTGGCATATTTTTAAGTTCGACATTAGTTGGTGTGCTAATTGAGCAATTTGGTTGGGACGCCATGTTTTATGTTCTAGTGGGAATTACAATTGTTGGCGCATTATGCACTTTCGTTGCGCCAAAACTAAGATAGGAGACAGAAATGAGTGACACTTTAAAGGACATTATTACTGTTGCGGTAGTTACATATGAGTCATCTTGGGGAGACAAACCTAAAAACATCAACCGCATGAGTGGCTATGTTCAAGCGGCAGCCGCAAGAGGAGCAAATCTTGTGTTGTTTCCGGAAACAGCGCTAATTGGCTACGATTTAGATACAGAAAATGTTGGCGACAGCCGCATGCATGTTCGCTTAGCAGAGACATTCCCAGGGCCTTCTGCAGAGGTGTTTGCGAAGCTAGCAAGCGAATATAATATCTATATAGTATATGGATATGCTGAAAAATGCGATGACTTAAAGGTAGGCACAAACACTGGTTCTAAGATTGACTCTGCAGTTGACTTTGCAACTAGCCCTAAGATTTATAATGCGGCTGCGGTTGTTGGTCCAAAAGGTCTTATTGGGTCGTACAAGAAGATGCACTTGCCATTTAGCGAGTCTACATGGTGCGAAAGGGGCGATACGCCTTTCATGTTTGACACAGAATGGGGAAAGATTGGCATTAGCATCTGTTATGATACTTTTGTGTTTACCGAACTTATGCGTTACTATCGCGCAAGTGGTTGTCGCTTGCACTTGAATCCTTGTGCTGTAAATACCTTTGTTACAGCGCAAAACATAAAAGATGCCGTTGAGTTTCAGAGCGCCAATAATTCTATATATATTGCTTCGGCAAACAATACCGGTTGCTACAAGAGCGATGATTTTGTAGGTGGTAGCCATATAATTGGGCCATCAAAAAATGTGCCTGCAATACATTATTATGCAGGATCAGCT
>JAIRQA010000031.1 GCA_031256715.1 Coriobacteriales bacterium
TCACGTGATAGCCAAATAAGCGAAACATCAAGATTGCGTGATATGAATTCAATCGCCTTTTTTGCATAATTGCATCATCGCACAACTAAAGGAACGTTGTGTGCAATTTATGAGAGGAAGGTAGTGTTAAATGCAAGGTAAAATGCAAAAGCCAGAGTGCCAAAGCATGCAATGCGAACAAAGCGAAAGTGCAATAACTGGCGAGCGCAAGGCAAAAGCAAAACAAGCAAGCCAGTTTTCTAGGCGTGATTTCTTTAAAGTAGGAGCTGCGGGCGTTGCAACATCTGCCGCCCTAGGTACATCTGGTTTGCTTGCCGCCTGCAGCCCAAAGCCAAATTCAGATGCGGCAGGTGCTACACAGGGAACCTCACAGGCAGCGGCAGCTAACAATGGCAAAAGCGATGTCTTTAGTTTTATGAATCCGCCTGCACCTATTGCAGACTCAGAAGTTCTAGAGAATATTTCCGCTGACTTTGTTATTGTAGGCGGTGGTATTGGTGGGCTGGTCGCCGCGCTTTCTGCGGTAGATGAAAACGCCTCTGTTATTGTTTTAGAGAAAGCAAAGGTTTCTCGTACGGGAGGTTCTGACATTGCGGCAATAGGCTCTAGTCTGCAACAAGAATTAGGAATAAAGTTAGATCCTGTGGCAATGATGCAGCGTTACATAAAGCATACTGATGCCTACGTTAACACTGCGCTGTTGTCAAATTGGGCAAAGAACAGCGGTAAGATCGTCGATCGCTTACTGGAAATCACAACGCCTGTGGGAGTTGGAGCTACAATCAGACTTTGGCCGTATCCCACTAAAGACTGGAATCCTGAAGACCATATGATAGAAATGTGGCCAACGGCACATTCATTTGCGCATTTTAATGAGTTTGAGGATAACATGGAGGTCGTTGTTGAGCCACTCACAGAGTATCTGGTTTCTAAAGGAGTTAAGTTCTACTACGAGACCCCTGGTGTTCAGTTGGTCCAAGATGACAATAAGGCAGTTATTGCGGTAATAGCCAAGAAAAGCGATGGTAGCTACATTAAAGCATCAGCGACAAAAGGAATTTTGCTTTCTACAGGCGACATGGCAAATAATCCAGAAATGATGAAAGCCTATTACTCGCAGGACATGATCGATTTATCCGCCACTACAAACGCTTACTCTAACTATATGAAGGCAGAGAATAGGCCAGATCCTGATAATCCCTTAAATACAGGTGATGGACACAAAATGGCTTTGTGGGTTGGCGGACAGATGGAGGAAAATCCTAATTCGGCAATGACAGTGGGTATGGCGTCTATGCCTGCTCCATTTTTGCAAGTTAATGGCAACGGCGAGCGCTTTTACAATGAGGACATTCATTGTGTAGACGAGTTCTTTCGTCAGCCAGGCAAGACTTCCTATGTAATTTATGATTCTAAGTGGCAAGAAGATTACGACAAGGCAGTCTGCTGGGAGATGTGGGGAGCAGCTCCTGCAGATGGTGAGAAGTACTCCGCGACCGCAGACACAATAGAGGAACTTGCAGAGAAAATCGGTATACCAGCTAAAAATCTTAAGGCTACCGTAGAACGACGCAATGAGCTTGCGGCTGCTGGTGCCGACATAGACTTTGGCTTGGAGCCACACCGCATTACATCTATAACCAAGGCACCATTTTTTGCGACAGAGTTCAGTGCCTATTTTAGCTCGACTCTAAGCGGAGTGCGAGTAAATGGAAATTCCCAGGTTTTAGATAAAGATTGCTTGCCCATTAAGGGCCTGTACGCAGCAGGTAATGTTGTGGGCGAGCGTTTTAACAAAGCTTACAGCACATTTTTTCCTGGTCTTACGAACGGATTTGCTGTCTCTACCGGATGGCAAGCGGCTAAGCACGCCTTAGGTACGGTTTAGGACGCTTTAGGAGCGCAACTAGGCAGAAGTGTTTGATTGTTCTGCGTGATTAACAATGCCATTTGTTAAGGCGGCAACTAAATAGTCAAAATAGTCAAAATAGACAGGTAATGCATCTATTGAATGAAGAAGGAGCTATCAACCATGAGTAAGTTTTCTGATAATAAACAAGTTGCAGCATGTGAAGAAAAACAAGCAGGCGCGCAAGATGTTTTGTTGCGGGATATGCAGCGGGTTTCTCAACAAAAAAAAGAATCTACAACCGTTTCAAGACGAGGTTTTTTGGCGGGAGCTGCTTTATTTGGCGCCAGCATGACAGGACTTGCATTTAGCGGTTGTGATGGAGGGGCAGCGCGAAGCACTGTTGCATCTGAAACGCCAGGTGCAGCAGGACAATTGGGCGAGCTAACTGCGGGTGCAAACTCTGCTGCGCAAATTTCAGAAACTCTAAATGCCGATATAGTAGTAATAGGAAGCGGCAGTACAGGTACGGCGGCGGCAGTTCGTGCAGCAGAACTTGGCGCTAAGGTTATACTGGTAGAAAAGTCTTCAGAGTCTGCCTATGGTGGCTCGTCTAATTTGACTTCTGGTCTTTTTGGATTGGGAACATCGGTACAAAAGGAACTTGGCATTATTCCGCCATCCGAGCAGGAGTACTTTAAGAAATCTATGGAATATCACCACGGTTCATTTAACGCCAATCTGTTTAGACACTTCATGAGCAATTCTGCGCAAACCATAGAATGGTATCGCTCGCTTGGTGTCGAGTTCGCTGGCATTGTTCTTGATGTTTTTCACATCTATAAAACAGAGAGCGGAGAAACAAGAGAAGCCTTGCAGTATCTAAAAATGAAGGCCGAAGAGTTTGGCGTGCAGTTTGAATTTGAGACGACTGTAACAGAAATAAGACTAGAGAAAGACAAGGTTTCTGGTGTAATAGCTAGAAGAGATAACGACGACATAATTGCCATCGATGCGCCTGTGGTCATTATTGGTACGGGAGGTTTTGCCGCAAACGCAGAGATGCTTGAAGAGTTTACACAATATAACTATAAAATGTTTACAGATGTAGGCTATCCTGGCAGAAACGGCGATGGTATTGCCATGGGACGAGCGCTAGGCGCAAATTTACATCATCCAGGCGCACTTAATACCGGTTCGCTTGTAGTTAATGGTGCGGCAAATTTTGTGGGCGGCATGGGCGGAGGCCTTCCTGTTACGCGACCAGAGGTAATCATTGTGAATCAAGATGGAAAACGTTTTATGAATGAGGGATTTGGTGCCGACCAATCTTACAGCTTAAATCCAGTGTCTTTGCAAGCAAAAGTGTTTAGCATTCTTGATCAAGCGCAGATAGACAATCTGATTAACAATGGCTATGTTAATTGGGATCAAAGTATTATTAAGTATCCCGATCTGCAGGAAAAGATTAACGAAGCAGTTGATAATAAAGATGCCGAAGCATGGGTCGCAGATAGCATCGAGGATTTAGCTGCTAAGATTGGAATTGAAGCTAATGAGTTGCAAAAAACTTTTGATACCTACAATTTGTATGTATCTTCTGGAAACGATTTGGACTTTCTAAAAAATTCAGAACTGCTAAGGCCTATAAAAACTGCTCCATATTATGCCTTTGGGCTTTCTGAGGGATTGATGAACACAGTTGGTGGCCTACAGGTTGACGAGCGCATTCGTGTCATAGATGTAGATGGCAAGCCGATCCCGGGACTGTATGCGGGAGGGTCGGATGCTGGTGGTTTGTACGGTTTTAACTATGACATAGATACTCTGCCAGGTTCTATGCAGGGATGGTGCTCTACAAGCGGGCGATTAGCAGCTGAGGATGCGGTAGAAAACTATCTGCTATCTGCGGCAAAAAAGTAGGCTCTAAGAGAACATTATTGGTAGATGTTGAGAAGTACTTCAGGACAGACGGAAACGGACAGAGGGACGGTTCGCAGTCAGGACAGAGGGACGGTTCATCTGTCCGTCTTTGCTTGCTAAACGGACAGAGGGACGGTTCATCTGTCCGTTCTGTCCGTCCACATTTGAGCGTTCTTGCTTTACACTGCCCGCCTCGGGACAGATAAACCGCCCCTCTGTCCGTTCCCACTGCCTGCCTCGGGACAGATAAACCGCCCCTCTGTCCGCTTCAGATGAACCGCCCCTCTGTCCGCTCCCTCTGTCCGCTTCCGTTTGCCTCTGTCCGTCTGTGTCCGTTCCTCTGCCCGTTTCGAGCACATTCTCTAATTTCTTCAGGTTGTCGACAGTGCTTGCGCGTGGAAGCGGAAGTCAGTTTTCCTTTGTGTAAATCAGGTTTAACAACTCTTGACGCGAGTGGATATTAATTTTTGCGTAAATTGCTTTAACATGAGTGTTTATTGTACTTTGCGAAAGATAAAGTTCAGAAGCGATAAGCGGATTACTGCGTCCACGGGCAAGCAGTGTTAAGACGTCAGATTCCCTAGGAGAAAGACCGTATTTCTCACATAGTAACCGACAGATCCTCTCTAAGTCTAAGTATGGTTGCGATTCAAGCGGTTTTTCATATTGTTTATCGCGCGAAAAGACATTTCTCTTATTAAAAATCAGTAACGTGGCAATCATTAAGAGTAGAGCCGCGCAAAATGCCGAGACCGTCGTACCAGAAAGACCTAAAACAACCTGATCGGTTTGTATTGCACCTAGATGCCCAAGTGCTGTGCCCAACAATTCACCTATCTGCTCTGCAATTAAGCCAAATGCAAAGACATTTTTCTTAGAATTTGGCAAACCAGACATGTTAGAATACATAACCACAGCTAGCAGCCAAAACAGAAGAAAGCCTGCTGCAGTAAAAATTCTGGGCAAAAAGAGATATTCATTTTGAAGTACGGACATAAGCATGAGAGCAGTAAAAATAACAACTGCCAACAGACTGTACAATGCGCTAATGTTAACACCGCGTCTTAAAAACAATTCTAAAATAAGTAGTGCGGCAGATGAAACTCCAAAACAGGTGAAGATGACTAGTGTTGAGCTATGAAAAGAAGTATTGCTTTCTTGGACGGTTACATAAAGTGCAAATTCGAAAATCATACTGAAAACTGTGACTGCTGCCAGAAGCTTCCAAGGTACCTTAAATCGTGGTTTTTCCAGCAGATTCTGTGAAATTATTTTGAGAAAATCGCGCAATTGGAGTTCACTTCGAAATTTACCTTTGAGCTTAGCGCTATTGTGACTTTTTTCAGTTTTGTTTGCGGGTGCTAAGGGGGCATCGGGGAAGTTTATTGGGAGAGCACCATCATTTAGATTGGTATTACTGCCTGACTTCTGAAAAATATCATCTGCTGCAAGCAATAGCAAAATTATACTAAGTGGAGGAAAACAGCTAGAAATAGCCAAAGACATCTCATTAGCAAAAATACTAACACATATACATAAGACAGAAGCAATTACGCCAGACAAGGCAATGCTAGTTCCGGCAAGTTTTTTAGGCAGGGTAGCTATATGTCTGCCATAGGATAAAAAAAGACCAGCAAAGCCAAATCCTGAAACGATTTGCCCAGCAATTGTAAATCCTATTAGCATTCTGCTAGTTGAACCTATAGATAACAGTGAAGCAAAAAGAACGAGACAAATAATAAAGACTTTTTGTGGTGTCTTGATAAAGCCCAACATTATAAGAATGAGTAAAGCAAAAATACTGCCAGCACGCATCCATGAATAGGCGTCGTCTAGGGGAAGCTGTGGTTGCATGACAAAAATGGGAATCAAAAGCCAGCCATGAAAAAGAGCGAAGCCTATAGATGTTAAGACTAAACACAATGCGCTATTTTTATCTAAAGTCTGCAAATGTTGTCCTTCAATCGCTAAATCGCATTCTATTGTGTCCGTTTGCCTTTCTGTGCATATTTTGTCTCAAGCTATTCAGCACGTTGTGCCCGCTCATATGCCTGCATAATCTCATCTATGATAGTGTGTCTATGCCGCAAAGATTTCTACGCGCTTCTTAGGCTCATTTACACAATATACAACTCGGTGTTGGTGGTTTAATCTACGAGAATATAGACCTTCGCTATAGGGCAACAGCTTCCCAAAACTGCCTGTGGGGGAATACGGGTTTGTCTTTAGTACTTCTACGATCTCTAAAAAGCGCGCTTGCAGGTATGTTCCCTTGAGCTTGCGCAAATCTGATTTAGCTGAGCTCTTAATGACTGCCTCATAGCTCACAATGCTTCCCAGTCTATCTGATCTGCAGCAGTGAAGCCAGAATCATCTTTTGCTCGCTCATTAACTGTTGCTAGCGTGCCAGTCTGCTCTAAATAGAGTGTCTCTTTTAGGCTGTTCCAGAAATCGGCCTCAATTACAACAACGCCACTTTCGCCATTCGCAGGCAGGATTTCTACAGGCTCATGTTGAGTGTTAACCTGCTTGATAATCGAAAGCTGTTTTCTGTGATACTCACAGACAACGGACATGAGTTTTCAGACCCAAAGCTGCTAGAAGCATCTGTAATCCCAGCTCTGCCTAAACGCTCGAGTATCTATTACTGTGACCCGCGCCAATCTCAACAAAAGGGCAGGTGCGAAAAAAAATCACACTGAGCTTAGGCAAAAGCTTCCCAAGGGTACGTCATTTGAGAGTTTAGATGCAGCAAAGATGTCTGATATAACTGAGGCAATAAACTCAACGCCTAGGCGATCTCTTTGCGGCATGTCTCCAATTGAGATGCTTTACAAAGTCTACGGCAAAGATGTTCAGCCTTTGCTTGAGCATCTTGGCATAAAGCATCTTTGCGCCGATGACATCGACCTTGGTCGGATTAACGCAGAAGACAACAAATAGACACCTTTCTAAGAAAACGACAATGACAGCTGCAGGTACAAGGCTAAAACATTAGCGCAGCAGCGGCAGCAAAAATGAGATATCTAGTGACGCTTTCATCTAGTTTATCACCTAGTCTATCACCTAGTTGCACTTTATATTGGCATTATTACTGAAGAGGGGGATCAATCCTGTAAGATTTACTCTGCAGACTTGGCTGATTCAGGTGACTCATCCGAACTCTCATTTTTTACGTCACCCTTGTTTTTTGCAGCATTTGCAGCATTTGCGGCATCTGCGTCTTTATCAACATCTGCTTTTGCCTTCTTCAGTTTGTCAAGTTCGTCCCAGTTAGGTACCTTAAACGCGTTTGAAGCCATTTGTGTTCTCCTTTCCTTAATGTTTTACTCGCCGCCAATAACGTCTGTCCAATAACGGCGGTCGTCTGCCCGTCGGCACATTTTCATAACTATGCCAACGGGCAGATGCAAAGCGCAATGCGAAACGAAATTTTATTACATGGTTTGTCCACCATCAACACAAAGCAAGACGCCCGTGGTATATTTTGCTTCATCTGAGCAAAGATAGACAGCGGCCTTTGCGATATCTTCTGGTTCGCCCCAATGCTTAAGAGGAACCGTCGCATTTATCAACTGCCTTAAGCCCTCCGGGTTTGGATCTCTGTCCATGATTTCTGTGTGAATGAGACCAGGTAAAATGGCGTTACAGCGTATGCCAACTTCGGCAAACTCTTTGGCGATGCATTTGGTCATCAAGTTTACGCCTGCTTTTGCCATGGCATAGATATTTATGTTGGGGATAACACCTGTGGTCGTCGCTGAGCTGATATTTAAGATAACACCACTCTTTTGTTTCAGCATGTATTCAAGCGCAAATTTTGAGGAAGCAAAGTGACTACGCAGATTTGCATTAATCATGACCTCAAAATCCTCAAATGTTGTCTCCATAAACGACGTGAACCACTCAATGCCGTTGTTGTTAACAAGTATATCTATGCTTCCATAGGCATTGTACGCACTGTCAATCAGGTTTTTTAGCTGGTCTATGACAGTGGCATCAGTCTGAACAAAGATAGCCTCGCCGCCAGCCGCCTTGATATCGGCAACGATTTTCTCGCCGCGATCTATACGCCGCCCAGACACAACTACCTTTGCGCCTTCGCGAGCAAACTCCTTTGCGGTCTCCATACCCATTCCCGATGTTGAACCAACAACAATAGCTGTTTTACCTTGTAGTCTAAGCTCATTCATTTTTTTTGCTCCATTCTGCCGCCAAAGCGGCACCGTTATCAGCGTCTCTCGGCATAGAGTATGTTTTGCTGAGTTTCTTCCCAAGGCCTGGCCTCATTAATCTCAAAACCTTTTTCCTTAAGATCGGCTAAACGCTTAGAGATTGCGCTATTCTTATCTTCCAGATCGCCCCAAGTAAGCGCTTCCGTTGGGCAGTTAAACGCACAGTAAGCGTGCTCACCTTCTGCAAAGCGATCAGCACACAAGATGCACTTCTTTGTATATATTGGCTTCCATGAAAGATGAAGGTTTGGCCATGTGCCGCCTGGCTCGTCTATTTCGTTTCCACCAACAGTGCGAATGTATTGCCAGAACTCCTCAATATCAAGACCATGCGCCACGCGGCAGGCTTGCGAGCATGTCCAACAACCAGTGCAACGGTTTAGGTTTACCAATACGCCCAATTTCATTTTTAGCCCTCCTGCTTCTTACGAACATTGCATCTATCATCCCAAAACAGTTCGGGTGACCTTTGAATAAAGAAGTCAATAACATTTGGCGTGCCAGTATCGCGCTTATTTTGCTCACGCCAAAGTTGATACTCAACAAGGATTGGATCCATAGTGGTATCTGTGTTTTGCTCTGAGCTTAAAGCTGTTGGCGGATCTGTTGGATAGTCTGGCGTTGGATAGCTGTACCAAAGATGTGCCATTCCTGGAGGGAACTGCTCACTTAAAAGTAGTATGGCCTCGGCGTTGCCTAAATCGTTGTAGACCTCAACCCAGTCGCCCTGTTTTAAACCGTACTCGTGTGCCGTTTTGGGGTTCATTGCGACTGTAGAAACTTTACCGCCTAAAACACGCAACTCAGGAAACTCGGTAAACTGTCCTTGCATATAATATTTGTGTCTCCCCGGGAAGAACTGCAGAGGATACTTCTCTTTGTCTTGCGTATCTAACTGCGGTTCCATCCACAAAGCCATCGCGCCACCAGAAGAAGCTACCTCTTCACGATAAAACTCAATGCGACCAGAAGCGGATGGGTGGAACTCGACGTCAAAATAAGGATCCCATGGTTCTTCGGGTACATCAAGACGAATCACCTTTTCTTTTTGCAGACGCTCAAGTGTAATTGGTGGAGTGACATTTGAAAACGCCGGATCGCCAAACAGCAGCCTTTGCTCCATCCAATACATTTCGTCTGCTGGGAACTGCTCGCCAAGACCAACGCGCTCAGCAATTCCTGCCCAAACGGCAGATGGCACCAGCGTGTCCCCGACTGGCTCAATTGCCGGTTCGCATAGCACAACACAATCATGGTTGGCGCCGATAATCTCGTGACGCTCAAAAACTGTAGCCTCTGGAAGCACATAGTCTGCGTAGCGTGAGGTATCTGTGATACGTATGTCAACGTCAACAATCAAATCCATGTGCGGGAAGACTTTTTCTGCCCAAAGCTGGTGGTTTGGCCAATTTTGCACCGGATTGCCCATTGCGTTGTAAAAGACCTTATATTGTTGCTGATCTGGATTCTCAAAGCTATCCAAAATGGTAGACATGTGAACAAGCTCAGCCTCAAAACCAGTTACGCCACGTGGGAACATGATGCCGCCCTCACCTAACTGAACCGGATGACCAGGAGTGGAGCCACCAAAGATTGGCTGACCACCACGATATTTCATGTTTCCGCTGAGAATGGCAATTAGATCGATGCAGCGGTAGGTGTGAACAGCGTTTTTGTAGCGCAAACCATAGTACATGAAAAGTGTTGCCGGCTGGTTAGTGCAATATTCTGTAACGACTTGCTTTGCAACCTCCGGTGATACACCGGTAATCTTTGCTTGGCTTTCAAACGTATAGTTGCTCACACGTTCTTTTAGCATTAGGAACGCGGTTTTGCAGGCGATGCCATTAATAGTTACTTCTGCAAGAAAATCTGGTGCTCCATTAAGCTCTTCAGACCTTGGCGCAACTGTACCAAGCTTACCAGTAGTATCCCAGTAAACATAACAACATGTTCCATCTTCTTCGATGTCGCTCTCGCGTAGGAATTTACCATTGTCCTGTCGCACCAAAAATGGCGCAACCGTGCGGCGACCAATAAAGTCATAATCTACAAGGTCGTTTTCTATCATATAGTTAACCATCGACAAAGCAAGCTGCGCATCTGTGCCTGGGTTAATGGGTACAAACTGATCTGCTTTGGCAGCGGTGTTGTCAAAAATCAACCCAATGTCGGTGATTTTTACACCGCGTTCCTGTGCGTCCATAAAAACTTTTGAGGTACACGCGGCGCGAGTAAAACCAATTGGATTGCCACCCCAGATAAGAATGTGGTTAGAGTAATTCATATTTTTAGTGTCGGTTGAAGCTCCCAATGGATCACTATAATCAAAAAGCTCAGTATGAATGGTACCAATGTCTGCTGCCTGAGCAATCAGCACACTTGAGCCAAATAAATTTGCAAAGCGGTATTCTAGAAACATTGCCAAAGCATTAATCTGACCAGGATAACCGCATACAAACGGGTTGATAATGACCGACAGCGGCCCATATTTCTCACGTGCCTCGTTCATCTTTGCACCGATTTCGTCAAATGCCTGATCCCAAGAAATCTCCTCAAATTTTCCCTCACCACGTTTACCAACGCGCTTAAGTGGCTTAGTAAGTCGTTTCTCTAAGAATGGGAGATTTCCCGAGACGATGCCCTTCTGACAAATGCGGCTATCGTCAATATTTGCGCCAGCCAGCAGAGATCTTTCTGTTCTAACGATTTTGCCGTCTACAACAACGGTTTCTAAAATGCATTGTTCGTGACATCCCCACCCTTGGCAAGGAGTCTTAACGCGCACTTCTCCTGATTGAGTCTCTTTCATTTCCTTTTTACTCCTTTCACTAAAACACTAAGACATAAACATATCGCGTGCAATCATGCATATCCTCTTGCCTGAATAGCAACACCTCCTTTGTGAACTTTCGTGACTTTTTGCGACCTTACTAAAAGCACTGATTTAAAACACAAACAATACTTCGTCTTGCCGTGTGCTTAAAAAACAATAGATGAAGACGCAGAAATCCAGTCATAAAGGAATTATGCAAACTGTAACCCGATATAGTGATTTTTATTGCGTGCGCAAAATAGGATTAAAATCAAATCCAGCAGTATAGGAGCGTGCGGATAGCTGCCAGCCAACTGAATGCTGTCCCCATGGTATGATTCGTCTTGCCAAACATAGATGTGCCCAGGTGCCCATCTGATCCTATGTTTGGCGAC
>JAIRQA010000110.1 GCA_031256715.1 Coriobacteriales bacterium
TTCCTCTCATAAATTGCACACAACGTTCCTTTAGTTGTGCGATGATGCAATTATGCAAAAAAGGCGATTGAATTCATATCACGCAATCTTGATGTTTCGCTTATTTGGCTATCACGTGAATCAGGGGATTAGTTAATTTAAAGTGCTAATCAGCAGCGAAAACCACGAAAGTTCACATCCGCGTGAAGACTCATACATGATACAAGGGCAGGACGTAGGCAGGACACACATGACACAGGGACGGTTCGGACAGGCAAGTCACAGGCAGCAAGACACAGGGACGGTTCATCTGTCCCTGTGTCCAGGGAATTTTGGCATTAAATAAGACCTTTTGCTATGTCGCGACCAGTCACATAACCAAATGTCAGGCAAGTGGCACCCAGATTATTGCCTTCAATCAGAAATGTATAGAAACCAGAGTAGTAATCACCTACCATCGTGCCTATGTTGTAAAGTCCGGGAATCGGATTGTCGTTCTCATCACAAACTCGCATATTGATGTCTGTGCGAAGACCGCCAAGAACTGTTAGGAACATTGGTGGTGAACCAGCTGCGCCAAAGAATGGCGCTTCTGTAAGCGGCACCATTTGCGAAGGATTTTTGCAAAAGTCATCATCAGCACCTTTGGCACAAAGACTGTTGTAGCGCTCAACAGTTGCTTTAGTTTCTGCCAAGGGCAATCCCAGTGCAGAAATCACTTCGTCAATTGTATTGCCAACAACATAATTCTGCATCGGATTAGAGTCGTCTTGCCACTGCGCCAACATTGCTTCTGGGGGAATTGGAGCATCTGTACGAGTCATACCAACGCTATACCATGGCGCCGCGTCCTTTGCATAGTTGGCACTCCATAGCGCAAAACCTTTGCCTTCCGGCTGATGCATCTGCGAAATATTCGCGAACACACCTGTAACGTTCTCGTTTGCGTAACGCTGACCGTCCCTGTTTACAAGCAGACCACGGAATGCGCCGCATGGCTGATTTGCTGGCCCTGCTGTACCTACAGCCAAGGTCATTGCCGCGTTTGGAAATGTCTTTTGCCAAGCAGCGCCAACCCAAAGCCCCATCTTATGTCCCTCGCCCTTGTATAGACCACCAAAGGTGAAGCCTATATCGTAGTTAACATCTTCAATATCCGAGACCAACGGCAAAGCATGAGGACAATACTTACTCATCATGTCTTTATCAGCAGAGAAATCTCCCATAGCCATGATTATGGCCTTTGTCCCCTCATATTTATGCCATGTTTCATCATTTACATCTTGCGCGACCACAGCACTTACTCTGCCAGTATTATTATTATCGCGCACAAGTTGCTTTGCTGCCATACCGTAAATGATTTCTGCGCCAGCTTTTTTCGCGTTGTTGGCTAAAGTGTCTACTACTAGTTGCTGTGAGCCACCGGCACCGGTAATTCCATCGCCGTTCCAAGAATGAGAGCCTACAGGCATGTCCATTGGTCCATCTGGCTCACTGAAGCCTGCCTCAAAAACTGTAGTATAACCGACATCCTCCATCTTGTTAATCAACCAATCCATAGATTCTTCGCTCTCGCGGTTCCACTTCCACCACTTAGCTTCATCTACATTGTAGCTTGCGTGCAAAAGCTGGTCACGAAAATATTTGTCTGTGTCTGGCAAGGGGAACTCATTGGCATGCGCACGCATAAACTTGCTGTTCATGGCATGCACAGAGCCACCACGCGATACATTTACCGAACTTGCAGAAATTAGAATTACCTTTGCGCCATTCTCTGCAGCAGATGTTGCGGCAGCCAGACCAGATGTGCCAGAACCTATAACAATAATATCAGCGGTTTTGGTTTCGACAATCTGCTCATCAGGAATGGGATCTGGGGCGACCTCAAATGCCCACTTCTGTTTCGCGTAAATCTGAGCGTTAATCAGACCATCAGAAACGGGCGCGTCTTGTGTCCTCGAGGCTCCAGGCGTACATCCTGTCAAACCAGATGTTGCAACACCGGCAAGTGCTGCCGCGCCAGCCACTGTTGCTCCCTTAAGGAAACTCCTTCTATCAAGTTGATTTTGCATACTTGTTACTCCTCTTCAATTATAGATTTCTTTTTTATGTTCGTTTTAACTAAGGAAGACTGACACAGGAGGACAGATGGGACAGATGAACCGCGTCCACCCCAAGACAGATGAACCGTCCCCGTGTCCAAGACAGATGAACCGTCCCCGTGTCCACCTGCCCGTGTCCACCTGTGTCCACGCCTGTGCCCGCCTGCGGGGTGCCACGGCAATGGTACCCCGCGTTTTTCTCAACAAGATATTTATACCTCAGGTGTCAGGCTATATAACTTACCTTTTGCTAGTGCCTTGCCAACCAACCTGCCAAAAACAGCAGCGCGACCATGGCTGATGCCAGGTGTTAATAGCGGATAATCGTCCGTAAAGAAATCGCCTTGGGCATTGCCAACAGCAAAAAGATTTGGAATTGGGTTGTCGTCGGCATTTAAGACCTGCGAATAGGCGTTGCAATGCAAGCCATAGATGGTAACAAACCACATGCCCATAATGTTTGCGGCATAATATGGTGCTGTGTCAATAGAAGTACCTTGTAGCCATACAGAACGCTTCGCGAAGTCATCGTCTACGCCATTGGCACAAACCTGATTGTAGCGCTCGATTGTTGCCTTAAGAGAAGCAGCGGGACAACCAATTTTATTAGCGAGCTCGTCAAGCGTGTCTGCCTTTAATACCTGTCCAGATTCTACTGCCTGCTCTAGCATGCCTGCAGTAGAATCATCAATCATAGGCGTACCACCAAAACCGGCATTGTCCGGAACCATCTTTAGAACTTTATCTGCGTAACCGCCATCAAACAACCACCAGCCTTGAGCACCAGGCTGAAGCATCATTGCATTGGCATTAGATACCTCATTTGGCTCTTCGTCATGGTAGCGATCGCCCTCACGGTTTACCTGCAACCAGCCAACAGCGTGTGCGCCAAAACCCATCTGAAAGCCAAAACCATGCACCATGGGAGCGGCAGGAGCAATCTGCGGTACAGCGCCAACCCAAGCGCCCATCGTAATGGCGTCTCCGGTATTGCATCCCTGAGGCATGTAAGCATCTACTACACCAGAACCATTGCCCAGATTATGTAATGTCATTGGGCAGAACTCTTTAACCATCTCTTTGTTGCCACTGATATCACCCGTTGCCAGAATAACGCCTTTATCTGCATTAACCTGAATATAATCACCATCTTCCTTCCGAGCAATTACACCGGTAATTGCTCCAGATGCATCCTTTATTAGTTGAACTGCTGGTGTTGAATATCTGATATCTGCACCATGTTTTAAGGCAAACTCTTCTAAGATTCCTACGTAAACATGTTGAGCATCTATGGGTTTGCCGTCGGCGTCAAGTTTTTCGGGCGATTGAGCAAAGCCATGATTTGTTTGATACATGCGGTAGTATGGTTCTAGGTCTTCACGACCACCCATAACACCAGAGGCAAAGCCACTTGTATAGCCAGCATCGGCAACAAGATCGATGATTTCATCAAACATCTCGCCACTGCGATACAACCAAACCTTAAAGAGGTTCTGGTTTAATTTGCCATGATCCCACTGCGTCTCATACTTTAGAACCTCGGCAGGGTCTATAACGATACCATGCTCCTTTTGCAGTTTAGAACCAATAGCGCCATTGTCCATACCACGTGCAGAGAATGTCGCTGCTTTTTCCAGTACAACAACCTTTGCTCCTT
Organism: Coriobacteriales bacterium; assembly: GCA_031256715.1. Taxonomy (GTDB): domain Bacteria; phylum Actinomycetota; class Coriobacteriia; order Coriobacteriales; family UBA8131; genus JAIRQA01. The sequence goes on from JAIRQA010000110.1 coordinate 3,739, forward strand.
CTCCAGACGCACCAGCTGCAGCATTCATACCGGCAACTCCTGCGCCAACAACTACAACATCGGTATTTATGGTTTCCGTGATGCGATCCTCAGCAATTTTTGGCGCGCTACCTTCCCATGGTCTTGCACTAGCGGTAGCCGTTGGCGACTCTTGTTGCGCAGCACTTCCCAACTGACCTGATTGCGCAGAATCAGACGTTAAGGCAGATGTTGGAGCACATGCGGCTAATCCTGCTGTTGTCGCTCCCGCGCTAACAACCAAAGCACCCTTTAAGAAATCGCGCCTACTCCACTTACCATGTGACGAAGTAACATCGCCAAACTTGCTCGAATCAAACTCTACTTTCCTCATTTTACTTTCTCCCATCGTGACGTGTGGCACACGAGTACATACGTATAAAACTGCATGCCAACTGGTTAGAATTAGCCAACCATAGCATCAAGTTGCTTAGAAGCTTGTCATTAGAAACCGGTGATTTTTGATGAATTGCGCCTAAAATAACTTGAATGACTTAAATAGTTTTTTCAGCTCGGTTTCCAACGCATCTTTGTTAGTAGTATAGTTATAATTATTTTGAGAAGTGAAGCTTTGTTCAAACGATTAGCGAAACAAGAAAAGTAACCTATTGATATCTAACTAGATGAAGGCATATATAATTATCCGCGAAAACATATTGCGTTATTTTGATCGGCGCTCAATTCTTGTAATTTTAGGATTTGGCAGCTACTGGGCGTGGACAAGCTCTGCTGTTTTTAGTGAAAGCCTATATCGTCATTCGATTATTTCTACTGATTTGGTTCAGTTTGCTCAGTTCTTTGCCTTATGCGGAAGCGCCATGGCAGCGCTTCTAGTCCTGCTTTTTAGTGAGTACCTTATGACCCTACTAAAAAAGCAGTTGTTTATCTCAACCTTAGCTATTATGAGTACGCTCTCAATCTGCCTTAGTATCATTTCTGGGTATACAGGCAATGTAGCATTCCTCTTTAGCGGAACTATTCTTACCGGCATAATGATGGGATTGATGATATTTCCTTACGCTTTGTTATGTGCAGGCGACCACCTAAAGCGCGGCATAGCTTGGGTATCAGCTTCTATTTCTGTGGGAATATCATTTCAGTTTATTATTAAAGCTATAGACCCCGCCGCAACATTAGTATTAACTGCATTGCTGCCTTTGCTTGGTGCTGGTCTGTTTGCCTTATGGATAACAGCAGAAAAATCGCAGCAAGCAAGTAGCCCACAAACGAAATTACAAACAAAAATGCTGGCAAAGCGCAATGCTGATGTCCGCAAAACCGATACGCATCAAGAGCACAGCGAATCTGGCAAAGCCTTAAGTCCATTATACGAATTGTTTGGGCTTTCGTGGCGTCTGCTTCTTGGCTTATTTATATTTAGCTTTGTTTTTGCGTTATCGTCTGGACTAATCTATGTTAATGCTGCTACTGTTGAGTTTGTTGGACAATTTCAATTGCTTGCTCAACTTATTGTTGCGTTATCAATCTGCTTTGGTATAGTAATTTTTCAGTGGAGACAAGATATTCTTTTTAAAGCCGGGTTTCTTTGTCTGATTGCAGGATTATTGATTTTGCCATTTGTTCCTACTAACCTCACATTTATCCCTGCCATAATCTTAATGAGCGGCAACACTATTTTTGAACTGCTGGTCTGGGCAATACTTTTTGAAGTCATAAACAACAATTGCACTGCAACAGGGTTTATTGCCGCAAAGACTGTTGCTATTGCCCGCCTTGCGTCAGGTTTTGGAATATTTTTGGGTGCGCTTAGCGGGATTTTGTATAAATCTAGTACATTGATTGATTCTACGTTAACCGCCACAATTACAGCAGCAGCAGCTTATTTGGTGATAACGGTTACGGTTTTAATATTAACCGAAAATCACATCAGAGGATTCTGGGCTTTAATTAGAGTTTCCGTCGTAAAAAACCCAAACATAGAAGAACTCTGCGCGATAGTAGCAAAACACTATGAACTTTCTTCGCGGCAACAAGAAGTTCTTGTGTTACTAGCGCAGGGACGAAGCGTCCCTTATATTGCCAAGCAGTTCGTGGTGTCAGAAAATACCGTAAACACTCATGTAAAAAGGATTTACGAGAAGCTGGAGATTCACTCCAAACAAGAGCTACTCAATTTAATAGATGATGAGAAATGGAAGTCCCAAAGCATCATAGATACAGATGGGGTTTTAGAATGAGACAGAACATTACGTCTGCCGCTATATATCCGCATCTATACCTGCAAGCCGCATTAAGGTTTGAGAAGCACACTACTAAACCGTAATCGCTTGAACAGGACACAGGGGCAGGACACATCCAGGACACAGGCAGGACAGAGGGACGGTTCATCTGTCCAGGACACAGGGACGGTTCGTCTGTCAACGTCCTGCGCACATCCTGCATTAAGCTGGTATACTTTTTACTTTACATCTCCAACAAAGTTAAACAATCGAAAAGAGGTGAACATGCCGCGCACTGCAAGACAGAGCAGCGAAACAGCAATCTATCATGTAATCATTAGGGGCATCAACCAGCAGCCAATTTTTGACGACGACGCAGATCGTCAAAAGTTCATCGAGATTCTCAGACAGGTGAAAACAGTATCTGAATTTAAGCTTTATGCGTTTTGCTTGATGGGAAACCACGTGCACCTACTGATCGAAGAAGCAGGCGAAAGACTCTCGCAAGTTCTAAAACGCATCGGGTCTCGCTATGCTGGCTGGTTCAACTGGAAATACCAACGTCAAGGTCATCTCTTTCAGGATCGCTTCAAGAGCGAACCGGTGACAGATGACTCGTACTTCTCCACAGTATTATCTTATATACACCTGAATCCGGTGAAAGCCGGGCTTTGCAAGCAAGCCAAGGACTACGCATGGAGCAGTATGGGGCTTTTACAGAGAAGAGATTCACTTGTGAACTGGGAAGACTTGTCTAAACTACTGGCATTTGGAGGTGAGCTGAATGAAGAATCTCTGGCAAACCCCGCAGTGCTAAAGGCAACAGACACTCTGCCAATGGATTTTGAAGCACACCAAATACGCTGCACAGACGCGCAGGCAGTTGAGCTTATGGTAGAGATTTGTGGAGAAAAGACAGCTGCTGGCTTTCAGAAGCTGGACGCACCTGCTCAGAGGCGTGCATATGCGGCATTGGCTGCGAAGGGGCTCTCTATACGACAGATTGCCCGGATAACAGGCTCGAGCAAAGGTGTTGTAGAACGCTGGCGCAAGTCAGATTGAGATGCTGCGGCAGCGGCTGCGGACGCGGACGCGGCGGCAGCTGCGGCTGCGGATGCGGATGCGGACGCGGCTGCTACTTAAGTTAGGCCGACTTGGGAGCACTGGGACGGCAGCTTGGCAGCGGACAGAGGGACGGTTCATCTGTCCCAAGGCGGACACGGGGACGGACAAAACGGACAAAACGGACAGATGAACCGTCCCTATGTCTGCCTATGTCTGTCCACGTGTCTGTCCGCATGTTCGTCTGAGGCACTAAACCTCACCGACGGCTGTGCCTGTTTTATAGTTGCCATTCCCTCCATTTCGCCGTCGTAGTTATTGTCGCGCAGACACCATGCAAACATCGTGCAGAAACTGTTTAGTAGCTGGTTAGACAGGCGCAAACATTGCGTAGACCTTAGTAGCAGACCTTAGTATATGAGGAGTTAGATGAAAAGAACACCATCTGAACTACAGGCAGACCAGAGGTTGGCCGACATCATTTTAGAGAAGCTTGATGTCATTGCCGACTCGCTTATAGAGCGCCACGACAGAGGTTTTCCGAACTCGTCTTTAAGCACACTTCCTAGAGAAGAACGTCTGGAGTGGATAGCCTTAGAAACCACTTATTTGGCAAACAGCATCAGGGACGGTTTTCCGCATGCTCGCGAGAACTCTTACCGTCCTTCTGCTACAGCATTCTCGCAAACTACAAGTCATGTCATTTCTGATGTCGTTAATCGCTTTGATTCTAGCCATGAGGTGGAGGATGTGATATTGCCCTTGCTGCTAGATGTCTGCTATGATGATATTTCATTATTTAGTGAGCTTACTAATAGACTACGACATCACGTTCATAGCCAAGCAAAGTGCATGGTTGCGGCAAGCGGCAGGCTACTTAGCCAGACAGAGGATTTGCAACGTGAGGCAATGGAGGCTGAGCTTCGCACTGCTGTTATTTCTGAGATGCAAAATGCTGTCGCGCCTGCGCTCTCTGCAATTAGACTAAAGACCGAGCAGGTGCAGGGGCGCCTTTGCTCGCATTGTCTCGCAGAGATACGTGTCTCGCTCTCGGAACTAAAGCTACTTGCCTCAGACGCTTTGGAGTACATACTGGTGCCTGATGTCGCGCATCATAAGGCGGACAGCGTGCAGTTCCCGCAAAGCCTACAAAGCCAACAAAACCTACAATGCCAAGAGCAGCCTAAGAGTCAAGTCACGTCAAACAATCAGCCACTCAATAAGTCTCACAATCAGCCTCAATCTGACACAGAGATTCACACTACCTTTACAAAACGCGAACGCGACGTGCTCTCGCTGTTGGCAGAGGGAAGGTCTAATGCAGAGATTGCCTCCGCATTAGACCTGTCCGAACTTACCGTAAAAGGCTATGTTAGTAATATACTAGCAAAAACTCAAATGCATAATCGCACACAGCTGGTGGCATATATGCTTGCGCGAGGTTCAGATCTCTCTGATGTTAGATAGCCCGACAAGGCAAGCTACTCCTAAGCTACTCCTAAGCTACTCCCAGGCGCTTTCTGCTACGGCTCTCTCTGCACAAATGTATCCCTGAGTCATGGTTTGCCCCACGCCACCCTGATAGTACAGACCCTCCTGCTCTACAATAGAGCCGCAGCAGGTGCCAGCGGCATACAGGCCGGCAATGGCCGAGCCGTCTTGTCCAATTGCTTGGCAGCTTTCGTTAATGGCTATGCCGCCATATGTTGTGTAGTGCCGCGGCGCCATGCGTATGGCTCTAAAGGGTGGGGTTGTAAGAGTAGAGACCTGCCTGAGCATCCGACCAAAGTCCGCGTCTTCGCCAGAATCTACAAATCCGTTGTAACGCTCGATGGTGGCGCTAAGCGCTTCGGCTGGGACTTCCATTGCTTTTGCTAGCTTATCAATACTATCATAAGATAGCACAGATACTCCTGCACCCGTGCTATTCTCGTGCGTTTGTTGTCCGGTTGCAGCTGCAAACCAAGCATTGCAGGCATCGCCAGAGTCAAAGACTATATAGTTCTTGTGGTATGGCTGGCTGTTCGTATGATAACCCACCCACTTGTAGCCCATGGTCTCAGCCATAAAGCGCTCGCCATTCATGTTTACAAGAATGAATGGGAAGTCTATGGCGGTCTTATCAACATCTGTTCCACCGTAAGCGCCGGTGGCCGCATTGTAGATGGTTGTGGGTGAAACATCGTCGTACACCATCCAATGTGTAGACAGGCTCATGTCGTTTAGTTGCCCGCCAATTGCCTTTACCATCTCTGCGCCGTCGCCGGTATTGTAGTTGCAACCGCCGCAGTAGCCTGTGCCTTGCTCGGGCAGATACCTAGACATCATCGCGCGGTTGGCGTTAAAGCCGCCGCAGGCCAAGATGACCGCCTTTTTGGCCTTAATTGTTATTGGCGTGTCTTTGGCGCCAAAGCCGTGAACCCCAATGACGCGTTGGTTTTCGTTGAGAATAAGGCTGCTGGCGTAGGTCTCTGTGAGTATTTCTAGTCCGAGCTTTTTTGCCGCGTCTTGCATTACAGAAATTATTGAGCCACCGCTTGGCACCCATTGGCGGGTGGTCTTGCTGTCCCACTGCGGTTGGGGATACCAAGCCTCCCGTGTTGTTGTAAACGGAAACCAGGCCATGCCCAATTCTTCTGTCCAGTCGTACATGGCCGACGCTGCCTTAAGCCATGCCAGCGTTAGAGGGAACTCTGTTGGCAGCGGGATACCTTGCATGCCTTTTTCTGTTGCCCAGTGGCTGTTCTTTAAATCCTCAAGGTACAAATCTATAGAGTCGCCCTCATCTACGTGGCCATCCCAGAAGCCTTGGGCAGCCTGTGACGAAATGGCTGTGTCGCCGCCAATGCGCTCAGACTTCTCTATAAGCAGCACGTTGGCGCCAAGCTCCATTGCCTTGCAGGCTGCCACCATGCCACCGCCGCCGCCACCTACTACCAAAATGTCGCACTCGTAATCCCACTTGTCGGGTATCGCGCCTACGGTTATACTAGCACCGGCCTGGGCGTTACGCTCATTGTTTGGGGCGCAACCAGCTATGCTAGCGATGCCCGCGATGCCAGCAATGCCGGGCAGGGCGACTGCGCCTGCGGCAACGGCAGTGCCTGCAGTGCTAAGTCGCAAAAAGTCCCGTCGGCTGAAGTGTGCTGTGCCATCTGGCGCGTCGCATGCAATGTCGCGAGCTAACGTCTTGACGTTCTTCTCAATCTTACTCATTGTTCCTCCTGCTCTCTTCCTGTTATTGTTTGCTGCCCAAGGCGACTGTCGTAAGGCGAATGCCGCGAGACTTGCCGCCGGTAAGACAAATGCAGCGGGACTTGCCGCTGATGCAGCAAGGAAAAGCATAATGGGAGCAAAGAAACATTAATAGGGCAACATGGACTGAATATGTAAACAAGCAATAAACATTCTTGCCTTACATGGTGGCAAGCTTTCTTCATGTTAACCGCCAATGGTAGGCGAAACAATGCAAGATTGACCCAGAAAGTTAACGACTCAGAGTCACGCTTATGAGTCGTAGTGCACGGCCACGCGCGGACACGGGGGGGGCAGACACAGGGACGGACAGAACGGACAAAACGGACAGATGAACCGTCCCCGTGTCCGTTTCCCCGTGTCCGTTTACGTTTACCCGTGTCCGTTTATAGTAGTATTTCCTTGTTAATACTTTCGCGTACTAACAATGCTGTTCTTAAAATCCAGCAGTACCTCAAAAGAATTAAAAAAGTCAAAGCCTAAAATTGCCTCTACTCCCACTAGTGACAATAATGTGCCAGCCTGAGCAGGCAGCTTGCCAAAGCGCCCAACAAAGCTCTCGCCCTCAAAGTCTATAGCCTGCTCGCAAAGCTCTGTCGTAAAACGCTTAAGCTTCATCCCCGGCATTAGTTCTGGCATAACATCTTCTATTTTGCCAACGCTTTTACAGCCTTGCAAGAACTTTTCATCTGTCATATAAGAGTATTCTGAGCTGGTGTCGAGAAGAGCGTTGATTGCCTCAGTGCCAACATTTATCTGGATACAAACTAGACCCATAAGATTTTTGAACTTAGCCTTAGACGAGAGACGCTCTGGGATGGCGCCTGCCTCTAGCACTTTGTCTGCATAACTAATGCGCAAACAACCGTGTGCTAAAGCATCCATCCCCAGCACACCATCTAAAGTTACGTTTTTGCCTTCACGGATTTTGTTGACAAGGTCTTTTATGGTAACATCTAAGGCGCCAATATTAGCGTTATATTGTTTTGCTTCAAACAAAACACTCGGACCCGATGCCGGTGAGCTGGTATCTACCAGATATGCCTTGCCATTACTGAATATAAAGGGCAAGCCATTAAAAATCTCAAGCTGATAAGTTGCCATTGCCTTTCCTTTCGCTGTCTTTATTTGTTGTCTCTTCTTTTGTTGTCTGTTTTCACGCATTTACCATAGATTAAATCATTTTACAGCAAAGCTTCGTACAACAAGTCAAATAGCGTTTGACAAATGCAGACTGCATAACTGGTAAACTATACTAGTAAGATTGCGAGCGTTGTTTAAACGCTGGCACTAGACAGCAATGCGAGCTATCAACGCACGATAACAGTCAGCGACAGCAGGACGCGGTAGCAAGACGCGACAGCGACAAATGACAACAAGGAGTAAAGATGATCAAGTTCAGGCGAGAAGATATCGAGGCAGACCCCGCCATTCTCCACAAAATGAAAATGTTTGTAAGGGATAATCTGGAAGGCGAATTTAAGTTAACAAGAGATGACTATAATCGGATTGCGGATGAGTATGAATACGAATGGCATCCATCCAGAAATCAAGAACTACTGAGGCGCCGACAACAGCAGGCTGATGTCGAAATTGTGGAGGAGCTTCAAGCGAACGTAATTGTCTTTGACCCAAATAACCTCACACCAACGTTTATGGCTAGGTTGATTCACTACATAGACAACTGTGAGATTGAGGACATAAAGCAAGACAGCGACCTTTACAGGCGAGCAGGTATTAGCAGACAACTGTTTGCTCGCTATAGAGCAGGCGACGCGCCTGGCAAAGACAAGGTTATCGCCATTGCCTTAGCGTTACAGCTCAATTTGGCAGAAACCAAAGACCTGCTAGAAAGTGTCGGCTTTTCGCTTTCTAATGCATATCTCTTTGACGTGATTATTCGTTGCGCCATCATAGCTGGCGAGTACGATGTATACGCCATAAACACAGTACTCCGCAAGAACAACCAGCCGGAGCTGCCTTATCCGGATATACCATTAAATGAGTATAAGCAAAGCCTGCCGGCTGCTCGGCGGTAGTAAGGTAGTAAAGCGGTAAGGCGCTATGGCGCTATGGCGGCAGATGTATGGCACACTGTCACTCTGGCACTATGAGGTTCATGAGATGCCGCGCGGTGCGCCAGTTGCCATGCACCAAGGTGATGCCACCGGAGACGAGTGGACAAAGGGATGGTCTGTAACCACTGAAAAAGTGGCTTTATTGCTAGCATTAGTATATAATAGCATATACTATTGTTACCAAGGTGTAAGGCGGAAACGATGCTTGTGAAAAAGATGCTGCAGCCCTCGATTTACAGTGTCTTGTATAACAAGATTCCAAAAGACCACCTGCTGGTTCGCATCAGCGAGTGCGTGGATT
>JAIRQA010000130.1 GCA_031256715.1 Coriobacteriales bacterium
AAGCTAAATCCTGCAAGTGCCGCATAGCCACCAGACAACAATCCAAACGACTCGTTTACCTGACCCCAAATCTCAAAACCATCCTCGGCAACATCGGGGTTTGAGAATAGAACACCAAATGTACCTACGACATTTTCTTTAGCTATTAAACCGGTAACAGTAGCAACAGTTTCCTGCCAGCCACCCCAGCCAAGTGGAGAGAACACCCATGCAATTGCAGTACCCACTACAGCAAGAATAGACTCTGCAGTATCAACCATACCAAAGCCATCTTCGCTCATGCCAAAGCTAGACAAGAACCAAACCAAAACAGTTGCCAAAAGAATAATGGTACCTGCACGTTTAACAAAAGCCCAAGCACGCTCAAGCATAATACGGGCGACATTAGGCACACGTGGAGCATGGTAGGCCGGTAGCTCAATTAAAAATGGCGATGGGTCGCCGGCAAAAAGTCGCACTTTCTTTAAGATGATACCCGAGCAGATAATTGCGGCGATACCAATAAAGTATGTACCGGGTGAGATCCAGATAGCAATTTCCGGGGCAAAAACAGCACCACAAATGAGCGCAATAACCGGTAATTTTGCCGAGCAAGGAATAAATGTTGTGGTCATTACGGTAAGGCGTCTGTTGCTCTCGTTTTCTATAGTGCGCGAAGACAAAATACCTGGAACACCGCAGCCGGTACCAATAAGAATTGGAATGAATGATTTTCCAGAAAGACCAAAACGCTTAAAGACACGATCCATGATAAAAGCAATGCGCGCCATATAGCCGCATTCTTCTAGCAAGGCCAAAAGCAAGAACAAAACTAGCATCTGTGGCAAGAAGCCAAGCACAGCACCAACACCAGCAACTATACCATCAACCAATAGCGATTGCAGCCATACTGCGGCATCTACACTTTCTAAAGCAGAAGATAAAGCAACAGGAATACCAGGAACCCAAATACCAAAGTCTGCTGGGTCAGGTTCTGCAGCAGCTAACGCAGCCTGAAAATCTGCCAAGGTTACTGCAACTTCGCTAGAAACTATTTCACCTGTATCTTCATCCTCTGCCTCTAGTTCTATAGAAGTTTTTACCTTTTTGCTCTTAGCCGCCGCAACAAAGTCATCTATGACAGACTCATCCGGCTCATCTTCTTCTAAAGTTGCACTAATTTCGCTAATGTTTACGCCGGATTCTTCTGCTGCAGAAATAAAGGCCTCAATTTTTGCTCCCTCTTCGTCGTAAGCTGCTGTGGCTTCTTCAAACTCGTCGGCTCCGGCACCCACAAAAAAGCCATCGCCAAACAAGCCATCATTAACAAAATCTGTTAACGTTGTTCCCACTGTAGATATCGAGAGGAAGTAAACCAAAAACATGATAACAGCAAAAATTGGCAGCGCGGCAATACGGTTGGTCACAACACGGTCAATCTTGTCTGAAACCGTTAAAGCGTTGGCATCCTTATAGGTTATTACACTATCTATAACGCTTGTTATAAAGCTATAGCGCTCGTTTGCTATTATCGATTCGCTATCGTCATCGTGAGCTTCCTCAACACGTTTAATAACTGCCTCTAGCTTTTCTGCCTCCTTAGCATCTAAAGCCAAAAACTCCATGGCAACCGCGTCACGTTCGAAAGCCTTAATGCAAAACCAACGTCTGTTAATGTCATCAACATGTTTAGCAATAATGCTAGAAATCTCGTGCAGCGCGTCTTCTATATCTTTGGCAAACTGATGCTTGGGCACAAAGATATCGTGGTGATGCCCAAAGTCATGCCCACCATGGCTTGAAGCGCCAGATTTTGCATTCTCTTTGCTATGAACATGATAATGCTCAGATTCGTGATGGTGGCCTTCAATATGTGGATGATGGTGAGAATGAGCATGAGCATCTGCGACCCACATGGCTTTCTCGGCAGCGTTTTGACAACCGTCTCCCTTAATGGCCGAAGTCTCTACAACGGCAACGCCCATGACCTCAGAGAGTTTCTCTACATTAATAATATCGCCACGCTTACGAACGACATCCATCATGTTTAGAGCCAAAACCACAGGTATACCAAGTTCTGTAAGCTGAGTGGTAAGGTAAAGATTGCGCTCTAGATTAGAGGCATCAACAATGTTGATAATAGCGCCGGGCTTCTCTTTCACAAGATAATTACGGGTTATAACCTCTTCAGGCGTGTAGGGGGAAAGCGAGTAAATGCCTGGCAAATCCTGAATAGTGACAGCTTTATTGCCTTTTAGGCCACCCTCCTTCTTTTCTACCGTAACACCAGGCCAGTTGCCAACGTGTTGGTTGGCACCAGTGAGCGCGTTAAACATCGTTGTTTTGCCGGAATTGGGATTTCCCGCTAAAGCAATGGTTAATTTCTCGTTTGCCATATCTTTACTCCCCTTCTGCTATCGTTGCGGCCGCAACCTCAGTTGCCAAATTAGGCTCAGCTGACGTTAGTTGAGCTGTCGCATTTGCGTCTGATGTCGCTGCTTCATTGTGCTCGCAACCACATCCACAGCCAACATCTTGCTTAGGCGCTAAATCTTGCTTTGCGCCACTATCTGCTGCTACGCCTTCTTCTGAAATGTCGTCTTCTGGTAAGTCGTTAACAGTTATAAGCTCGGCATCTTGCTTGCGAATAGATAACTCATAACCACGCACACGCACCTCTACAGGGTCGCCTAAAGGCGCAACTTTGCGCACATAGACCTCTGTGCCTTTGGTTATGCCCATGTCCATGATGCGACGCTTGAGCGCACCTTCGCCCATAAGACCGCGAACGGTAACCGTCTCGCCCATTTTTACTTCTTTAAGTGTTCTCACCTAAAATCAACCTCGTTCCTATTTTACATCCCTATCCGCCTACACTTGCTAATTGCGTTAATACATAGCGAAATCTTCGTGTGTTAGTTTTTGCTAACTTTTTTACGTAGAGCATAGTTTAGTAGAAAATCCACGGCATTGCAAGTACTATTTTTTGGTGGTGTGCGTTGTATAGTATGAAACGTTTCTGTTCACGCCCTACCCCATGTCATCTAGAGGCGAGCAAAGCGAGAGCTTAAAGGTTCTAGTTCGCCAGACCGAAGTGTCTAAGCCTTAAGCATTGCCGCAACGGCAATCTTAGGATGACGCAGGGGGGATGCAAGTAGAAAAAGGTTCAGTGATTATGCAAACGGGACGCTGTGGACAGCGTCCCTTACGAGGGTAATGCAAACAGGAAATAATTCGGGCTTAATCGGGTAGGAGGCTGCTGATTAGTTCAGCAGCCGTCCTCCCACAGCACCGTACGTACCGTTCGGTATACGGCGCTTCCTAAATTTGACATCTCACCTGTCCATACTTCTCTGAGAAA
>JAIRQA010000029.1 GCA_031256715.1 Coriobacteriales bacterium
ATGTTGTCTGAAGTGTTGATGCCTTTATCTGCCACCATGACTATGCGCCCAAGATCGTATTTGTTTTTGACTTTTTTAAGTACTGGCATCGCAGTAAGGCAATCGTTTGTGTTGCCGGCAAAAAGCTCATAGTGAAGCGGGATGCCGTCTTCATCCATCAAAAGTCCCATAGAGACGATGGGTGTCTTCCTGTGTTCTTTAGAGACCCCGCGCTTGCGCAGCCCCTCTTCTATAACCTCTCCACTTTCGTCATAAATATCTAAGTCATCTTCATCAATCTCGAAGTAGTAATTGGTGGTGTCATAGTAAACCTCTGAGGTGTTACGCTTCTGTTTTTTGGCTATCTGTTTATTGATACGTGCAATGAGCGCGTCTTTGTACAAAGCAAAAAAATCAAGAGCGCGATAGATATCCCTTTCTGTAAAATCGCTTCTCTCGAAATACCACTCCTTGTTCTCAAAGTCACTTCTCTTAGAGCCCGGGCAAAGACAGCGCTGATTTACCAAAAGGCGAAATATCGCATTGGCATCGTATTTGAAGTTCTTTGGTTGCTGGCGTACTGCCCAGAAACGGTCGGTCTCAAGTAGGTAGTATTTATCCGACAAGACAGCATGGCCGATGTTTTTGCGATTAGTTGTGCGCATATCGACCTTTTTGTGTTTGGAAAACTCAAGTGCGATGGGGGCATGCGTCGCTTGATATTCAACTTCTAGCTCATCAGTTAAAGCTTGATACTCAGCAACTTTTTTGTCGAAATCTGAAGCATTGGGATCAAGGTATCCAAGAGCTTTATAGGTTCGTGTTTTTGAGGTGCCATCTTGTCTGTATGACCTGACTATCGAAAGATACACTCTGCCATCTTTGCGCTTTGATTTCTTTAAGTGCATAAAGATACTCCTGTCTTTTGATGATTATGACTAATTGTACCATATATCGCTATAATTCGCTACTGAAAATATTGATAAAACTTGACAAAAAAGCCCAGCGGTAGCTGGAGAGGTGCAAGCGGTTGTTAGGAATTTGGTGTCAAACTAGGGCGCATCTGTTGTTTTAACAAGCAAAACGCGAACTGCAGTTACAATCATATGAAACAGACATTAAATAAGTATGCATACTTGCGTTAAAGTTGTGTATCACCCAAATGGGTGAAATCCACAAATGGTATAAGTGGCTTGTCTTGGGCTTTCGCCACTAATTTAACAATTCACCGATTGCCACTTGTTAATAATTTCGCCTTTGCTATACTAGATAAACTGTAAGTAGATGGGGCCTTAGCTCAGCTGGGAGAGCGCTTGGCTGGCAGCCAAGAGGTCAGGGGTTCGATCCCCCTAGGCTCCACCAATGCAAAAAACCGCCGTCAGGCGGTTTTTTGCATTGGTGCCCGCGCGGGTTTCGGATCCGAAAGGGCGTTGGCATCCAGTGGACGCCAACGGGCCGAACACCATGAAGCGGAGCGCAGGCCGAGCACTGCGAAGCGGCTGCAAAAAACCTAAGCTTGGTCAGGGATTTGCTTTTGTCGGGAGGCAAATACACTTTGAGGTTAGCGGCGATGATTTTTTTATCGATTTGCTGTTCTATCACTTGAAGTTGCGTTGCTTTGTAGTGATTGAGTTAAAGGCAAGTGATTTTGAGCCGGACGATGCCAGTCAACTTTACATGTACAAAAATGTTGTTGACGACATATTTAAGCACCCTGATGATAAGCTAACAATTGGCCTGCTTCTTGTAAAGGGCAAGAACAAGACTGTTGTGAGATACTCGCTGAAAGGCTACAGCAAACCTATTGGCGTGGCAGACTGGCAGGAAGAATTGACCGCCGAACTCCCCGATGACTTGAAATCAAAACTGCTAACAATAGATGAAATTGAACGTAAGATTGAGGCGGCAGAATTTGTACAACGGCCTGTTGCGCAATTGTCCGGCGGAGAGGGAGGTGACGGCGAATGATGTTCAGCAGTTCATTCTTTCTTTCTGAATTAATGTCGGTTGAAGTACCATTCTGCAATGCTTCAAAAGGAGACATGCTGAGCAGTAAAGTGTGCTTCAGTTTGCCAGAATGTGTGGACACAGCGCAGAAGCAAGCAGTTTATCTGAGCAGTAACCTTGGAAGCACATGAAGTGTAGTATAATTACTTGCAGGCTGACTTGCGGATTTGCACATTTCCGCTGATTTTTGAGGAGATCTAACTATGAAGGAAAAAAGCTTTGCACTTAAAGGTAAACTGCAAGACCTGTTTCATTGGGATGAACCGGAAGGCTGCTTTGCAACCGATAGAATAACGGTTGACGGGCAAAAAGTTGGTTATATGTACCGTGAAGAGCCAGATGTGGAAAGCAAAATGCCAGATTCTGGATGGCGGTTTTTCGCTGGAGATGAAAGCGATGAGTACGCAAATAATCCTGATAATGTAGGGGTATATGCGCTTAATACCATAGCGAACTATGACCAGGATATCATTGCGCTTCTGGATTCTCCTTATGGAACCGCGTTTGGTAGAGACGAAAACGGAGTTTTTCAGCAAGAGATGTTCGATCCGCCAGAAGAGTAGTGGTTTGGCAAGATATGAGCTATACAAAAATGCAAAATGAATAGAGAAATTGCTAAAAGGCTGTAACGTTTTTTTGTGTAACTAAGTCATTTGTATTTGTGGTAGAATATCTTTGTTTGCAAGTTCTATGATTTGCTAAAAATGGGCGTTTGGCGCAGCGGGAGCGCGCTTCCTTCACACGGAAGAGGTCACTGGTTCGAACCCAGTAACGCCCACCAGAGTGCTGTCTACTTGTGATGCTGGATTGGTGATGCGCAAGAGATAATCAGTTTTGGTGATGATTGTGTCTACGTGTTCTTCAGGCATCTCGATAAGCCAGAGTCTAATAATTCCTATGATCCCAGAAGTGACATAATGAAATAAGAATTTAACTTCGTTGTTGGTCATTTGTGGGTTCATGTGCTCCCAGTCTACATGATAAGCACCATAGAGATATGCTTGTACGGTATCTATGAAGTTTCCAGCCCCGCGGTTTTCTAATGCCGCTTTTATAAGAATACGGTGTTTGTCGGCAAAATGAAGCAGGGCTGGCGTTATCGCAAATACGTTTTTTGGCAAGGAGTTGAGCTGTTCCATGAATTCAGCCATCATGTCTTCTTGCATGGCTCGCAGAATTGCAAATTGGTCGGTATAGTATTTGTAGAATGTCTTGCGGGAGACTCCTGCTGTTTCGCAAATTTCGGTCACACTTATGTCAGAGACCGCCTTGGTTTTAAGTGATTCAAGGAATGCATCAAAAAGGCATTGCTTGGTGTAGCGCTGGCGTGAGTCTTTGGGGGTGATATACATCGCAATCTCCTCATTTTTCTGATAGCTTTTGATAACTTTTGGCAACTTGTGCTACTAACGCAATTAACGCAGTTTCTTCTAAAAAAGCGGTAGCAAATGGTAACTTTTGCAGCTTATTATATTACTTTTATGTTACACACATAATTTTACTTTCATGTAACTGGCAACTTAAACAATTATACGGTGAGTGGAAAGAAGAAGATTGAATAGATGCAATCTGTAAAGAATATACCTGCAGTTACAAAAAAGAGACAAAATGAAGCTTTTGCGCCCAGCTTTTGTAGTAGACGATCCATTGCTGGAATAACGCTATAAAGACAGATAATTCCTAAAATAGCAAAGCGCAGCACATCTTCTACGCAGGTGCGCCCAAGAATATTCAGAGGCTTTTCGCTATAATCCCAGGGGCGGAAGTCAAAGAAAACATCAAGTATGTAGTGCGCTATAAATTCGATGGTTCCAAAGAGGAAAAACATTACCACAAAAATTATAATGGGCATGAGATTGATGCGAGCAAAGTGCAAGGACTTTTGTGCCAGGGAGAACTTTTTTACTAAGGCAATAATGGCAACGCCACCAAAGCCATAAACTGTTAGCCATGGACCATGAAGTGGACCTTGTAAAACGTACGGATGCTGGTAATAAAGGTTGTCCAGTAAAAATTCGTACACAAAGCCAATTACGGAAGCGAGCATGAAATACAAAAAATATAGTCTTATCGCGGCAAAAAGTGAAACGCAGTTTCTTAAAGCACGATTCTTAGCAGTGTGATTTCCTAAAACATGACTCTGGAAAACATTACAACCATTCTTTGGGTAATTGTCATGAATCTTTTCTGTGTTGCATGCGCTGGAGTGAGCCATACTTGAACAGTCACTTGAAGGGAAAACAGTGAGTCTGCACGTTTCTAGTAGTTTGTTCATATTTGTTATCCTCTCTATGATAGATATTGCCATTCAGTTGTTTTTAAGTGAACTTAGCTTAAAGCAACTTGTGGGATATATTATAGACTAATGTTACCAAAGAAACAAGTACCTACAAAATTATTTTTACGCATGCGGTTTTTCCACGGATTTAGCCAACAACTTAGCCAACGACCTAACAAACGACCTAACAAACGACCCAACAAACGACCCAACAAACGATTGGGACGGCTTTTTAGGCAACGCTTTGGGCAAAGCGCAATGCATTGCAGAAGGCGGCCTAAGTTATGCTTCTGCCACACAAACTGCCGAAGCCTCAGAAAAGATTTAATTAACTGTACGTGTGGTAGTACAGCGAAAACTTGCGAGCAAAATAGCTAGCAGACAAAAAGCACTAGCAAGCAACAATGATATGGTAGCTAAAGTAAAGTTGCTACCATGAGCAAGAACTATTGACACTGGAAGTAATGGTGTTAGTGTAGGTAAAGCAATTGTTGCGCCCCAGATGCCTCCACCAAGTGTCATATTCAGTAGAAAAAGTGGCACAAAAAACCAGCAAGCAAAAGCATGCTTAAAAAGCAAAGTGATAAGACCACCCAATAAAGTCACATAAAGAACAATCAATACAAAACAAAGAAGTAAATCTGGGTTAAGCTTAATGCCAAAAATCATGAGCACAATAAAATAGATGGCAATTATTACTAACCAGATAAACCAGATGGCAAGCAATCTTGCAACTAAAGAGACAAACCAAGCTTTGCGTCCGCGCACTAACAGTCGTCGCATGCTTTTTTGTGGCAAGAGCATGGCAGCGTGCAAAAAAGCCAACGTAACTAGTAAGGCCGAGACCACATACGCCTGTGCGCTGTCTTTAGCATCTAAAGGCGGAATCGAGCCAGAATCGAATTCAGCCCCAGACCCAGCCTCCGATCCAGAACTAACGTCAGCTCCAGCCCCCGATCCAGAACTAACGTCAGACCCAGCCTCAGCCCCAGAGTCAAACCCAGACTTGGAATCTAAAACACTAGCTAGTAAATCAGGTCCATAATAAGTAGTTTGTATTAGATCTGTGACTTCAATCTTAGGTGTTAAGCTATCATCAGTCTTATTAAATTTGTCTAAAGCCAGATTAAGACGAGCCTCTGCACGCAACTGCAATAGCACATCTGCCACTTGTTCTTGCGCTATCTTACTGTCATTAATGCCCGGGGCAGTATACCAATTAACTAAAGGGATACCACTTTCGCTTATGCGTTGCTCGAAATCTGTGAAGGTAACAACTAAGCCCTGAGCATCAATTGTTTCAAGAATCTCCTGTGGAGTAAGCTCTAAATTCACTTCATGTATGGTAAACATAGAGGACTCTTTAAGATGTTTAACAAAGGCGGCCGATGTAGGATCAGGTGCTGTCTGCTGAACAGCTAAAGCAAAGATAGGTTGACGCTCGCTAAGTATAGCTGCGGCGGTCTGACCACAAATTATTTGCAAGATTAAAATGCCAGCAAATAATGGCAAAAAGAATCGTTGTGATTTTACTGCTAACAATGCTTGCTGCGTTATTGTTATAAGTGTAGCAATAAGTGTAGCAATAATGGACGTCATTAATTTACGCACAATTACAATTTGTTTTGATCCAGATACGGGAACTGGTATTTTAGTAGTTGCAGGCATAAGCTTTTTCATTTAAGCAGCCGCCATTGTAAATACCATCCTGCCAAAAAGATTGCAAATGGCAACAAGAAAAGCGCTACTGTCGAAAGATTTGCTAAAAGATTAAGACTTGCACCAAGCGTCCAAGATGATAATACGTTTGCTAGCCAGACAGGATTAAACACGCGTATCGGTAACTGCATAAGATAGCTGGGATAAAAACCGCCACCAATAAACAATAATAAGAAAATCATTGCCATTACCGCTAAAAGCGTTCTGGTGTTTGTTCCTTCTTGCAGCGGTTTAGACATAGCCACCAGGGCAAATAGAGGTACCAGAATTTGCGAAAGCAATAGACCAGAAAACATAAATGCCAGCAGGTTAAACTTTTGGTCAACAAAGTTTAGTGCCAAGCCGCATACCAAACAAAGCACTATGCTAAGAATAGCACCTACCGTTAACTGGGTTATAACGATAGGCAAAAACGATATCTTGCGTACCAAAAGCCGTCTGCTAAAGCCAGTTGCACATTGCCTAGATATAGTTAAGGCACAAAAAAGAGCCGCCAGCGAGCAGATAACAAATAACAAAAGCGTGAGCAACTGCAGATAAAATGGTGAAACTGTAGTGGTGGCAGAGACGCTTGTGAGCCTAGAAAGCGCATCTCCCATTAGTGATATAGCAAAACTATTAATAGAGTTGTAAGCATCATCGTTATTTCCATAATAACTTAAAGCCGCATCTTTGTAAGCGAGCATATAACTTTGCAGGCTATTTGCGGTTTTGGCAGCGCGCTCGACAATAGCATAAACAACTGCTCCTAATACGGGGTCATTGGCAGTCACTGTAATTGTCGATTTTTTCCCAGATACCAGATTTTCTAGCATGTTATCTGGCAAAGTAAT
The DNA here is from genome assembly GCA_031256715.1 of Coriobacteriales bacterium. Taxonomy (GTDB): domain Bacteria; phylum Actinomycetota; class Coriobacteriia; order Coriobacteriales; family UBA8131; genus JAIRQA01. The sequence continues at coordinate 6,817 of JAIRQA010000029.1, forward strand.
AAAGGCATCAACTTCGCCATTTAGGAGCAGGCTTCTAGCCTCATCGCTATTGCAAAAATAAAACCTGTCTATTACCTCAATTTGCTTAAGCTCATCCGAAAGGTTGCGACCAAGACTGTCCTCGCTGCCATAAACCAGCGCAATAGAAACAATAGGCAAATCGCCAGAGCTAAAAAGCCCTCTGGGCAAACTCGCTAGAATTAGTGCCACCAAACAAAGCGTTGCAACAACAAGAATTCCCAGATAACGCAAAGCCAGCCTCAGGCTTGTGCCAATCATTGCCAATGTTGGAATAAAAAAGCGCAAATACAGCGCAGTCTTTGCGTTCATCAAAGTGACTCTATGCGTCCGTCAGGTAGGTGTAGCACGCGTTCGCAAAGTCCACTAAAATCCTGCAGGTTATGAGAGACCATCAGCAAAGTTGCGCCACGCTCCTTCTCGGCAAATAAAACAAGCCTTAAATGCTGCAAAGATTGTTCGTCCAAAAAGTTAAAGGCTTCATCTAACAATATTATATGTGGAGAAGACAATAGGGCAGCGGCGACATTAAGTCGCCCTTTCATGCCGGAACTGCCTTTGCTATAGCGCATTTTCCAATAGGGCAAAACATCGCAACGTGCTGCCACAAGCTCGACCTCGTGCTTGGCTTTTGTTCCATGAAGTCCGCAGAGATGGGCTTCTAATAGAAGGTTGTCGCGAAAGCTTAGTGAGTCCTGAAAGCCAGCGCTTTGCATGCAGTAGCCAACACGGCCATTAACGTGTACAGAACCCAAAGTTGGCTTTTGCAGACCAGCGATGATGTCTAATAATGTAGTTTTGCCGCAGCCGTTGTGACCGCAAATACCCAGTCCTTCTCCACAAAAAAGCGAAAGGTTAATGCCTTTAAATAGCGTGCTTTCGCGGCTTTTGTTCAAGCCTTTGGTCAGGCTTTTGCTTAAGCTTTTGGTCAGGCTTTTGCTCAGATTAGAAAGTCTGAGTATTTCTGCGGGTGCCTCGCTCACTGTTATAAATGTTTTAGATGAATGTATCTAGTGGCTTGTTGTCAAGTAGACTGCTGGGGTTAACTTTAGCTGAGCTAATGATATCCTTTAAGCGGCTGTCGCTTGCCAAGTCTGTCTTATTAATGTCTTTGGCATTCATACTAAACTTAAGATCGATGCTTGTGCCAAGATAACTAGTGTTTGCGCTTATCTCTAAAGAGCTAAAAAGCGAATCTTTAATGTCGTATTTAAAGCTAATGTCGGGGATAAAGCTGATGTAGGTATTTAATGAACGCAGCGCCGTTGTTAAATCTTTGCTGGCATTGCCTAATTTGTCATCTGAGCGAAGCGTGTAATTGTAGTCTGCTAACGCCATCATAAATCCTTCAAAGCTAAAGCTGAAGCTATATGATTTGCCTTCTGATATCACCAAGTTAAGCAGGAATTTTTCCCAGACCTCTTGTTTGGTGCATTCTTTGGTATAAAAACGTTGAAGAATTTCATTAAGGCCATTAGTGTCGATGCTGCCTAAATCCATACCAAACGCTTTCATGCCATTTGTGCTGGTAGATCGGTTTGCATCGTAAATTTGTTTGCCTACTTCATCTAAATAGTCGCGGTTTAGCTTGCCGGATTTAACGCAATTGTTAATGTCTGTGGTGATGCCATAGGTTTGGTAAATGTATTTGTTGGTCCACTCTATAAATCCCGAATAAGCATCTACCTGCCCATTGCTACCATTAGAACCATATAGTGTGTCATTTGTGAGAATGGCATCAATCTGCTGATTGTTAAAGTCCATTGTAAACCAAAAAGTAGAACTGCTTAAATCATCACCATATTGCCAGCTATATGTGCCAGTGGCTTTTGATGACGTGCCAGACGAAAGCGATGAGCCAATGTTTAAAGAGACATTGTAGTCTATGCGACCACTGTTAGTGTCAAAACTTAGTTTTTCTATGCTATTGCCTATAGTTTCTAGTGGCGTTTTGTTTAGGGAGCCTATGAAGTTAAATGCTAATGCAGTTCCGCCGCCAATAAGCGCTAAGACGACAACAGCGGCAACGATTATGGGTACAAGTCTACGTTTTTTTGCAGCTGGTTGTTGTTGTATTACGGGTTGGGGCATGGCAAAGTTGACGTTGCTGGGTTGTTGTTGAACTACAGGTTGGGGCATGGCGCCTGGTTGTTGTTGAGCTACAGGTTGGGTCATGGCGCCTGGTTGTGCGATATATTCTTGCTGTGGTTGCGAGTACGGTTGTTGCTGTTGTTGTGCCATGAGTGGCTCTGCAGGTGGCTCTGCAGGCAGAGTTTGAGCTGTCACTATGGTTTGCGCTTGCTCTGCGTGCAGAGATTGCCCTGCAGGTAAAGATTGCTCTGATGACAGGAGCCCAGTTGCATCTGCTGGCACTTCGGGTTTCTCTACATTTGCTAGGGCTTCTAGCGTGTGGCCGCAATATGGACAAAAAGTTGAGCTGTTCGGGGCTTCTTTTCCGCATTGGCTGCAATACATAATTCCTCCAATAGTTATTGTTTTTTTACCTTAAACCAAGTTTAGCTACAACTGCAATCGCGATTGCTGCAAAAAAAACTTGTGTACAGGCTTTCTTGTCGTATCACATGTTACCAGATTGCCCATACTATTGCGAAAAGTTTTTTAAGTTCATATGTGTTTAAAAAACGCGTTTAAACATCGTGTTTAAACATCGTGTTTATCCATCGTGTTTAAAAAACGCGCTTAAATAATGTTAAAAAACGAATTTCAGGAAGTCTTCAGCGTGCATTTTGTTGTAACACAACCGATGGATAACGTTTCTTTACGAAATAGCGACATTTGCGCGTTTCTGCTTTACAAGGAGTATTCTTAAATGTCTACTCGGCAAGAACAGCGGTTGTAAAGTCTGCGAACGGAATCATGTCAACAAACAAACGACTTTATAGAGGTGATGATGCAGTTGTCGGCGGTGTCTGTGGAGGCATCGCCGAGTACTTCAGTATCGATGCGACCTTTGTGCGCATTATTGCTATTGCACTTATGGTAGCAAGTTTGGGTACATTCATTATTTTTTATATCGCCGCGTTTGTTATAATGCCCAAATGTCCATATGATGATACTATTGGGACGAACTACGTAAAACCTTCAGCCTGCAATTCTGCACCTGTAACGTCTGCAACACCTAAAAACGCCACAGCTGCAGCGACATCAGCAAAAAACGCCACAGCAGCAGCGACAAATAATGATAGCTCTGCAAGCTCAACGGTTGCATGCTCCACGCCTGTAAGTTCTACGGTTGCATGCTCCACGCCTGCAAGCTCTACGGTTGCATGCTCCACATCTGTAAGTTCAACGACTACGGGTGTCCCAAGCCATATAAACGCTACAACTGAAGGCGCTTCAAGTTCTGCAACGGCAACAGCCGCAGGCACGCAAAACCCAACAGAAGCAACAACCGCAGGCACGCAAAACCCAACAGAAGCTACAACCGCAGGCACGCAAAACCCAACAGAAGCAACAACTGCAGGCGCGCAAAACCCAACAGAAGCTACAACTACAGGTGCTCCAGATTCTACAGACACAACATCTGCAGGTAAAAGCAATGTAACTAATAATGTTGAGAAGTCTAAAAATCGTTGGGGAACCACTGCCTGCGGTGGAGCGCTACTTGTAGGCGTGGGCATCATTATTCTACTATCTAATCTCGTCAATATTTCTTTTTGGCGCTTTTGGCCTTTGGTGCTGATAATTTTTGGCGTTGTTCAACTATTTACGCCCAGTAAGACCGGCTGGTCGTTAGAGCGAGCGGGTGGTTCGATTGTGCTCATTTCATTTGGCGTGCTTTTTCTTGCGTTGATGTTTGGCATCGTTACCATACGTTCAATCTTTATGGCTTTTAGTATTCTTTGGCCTGTGTTTTTAGTTGTTGCTGGGCTTGCGATTATTGCAGGTGCGCGCAAGCAGGAAGCGTTTTCGCTTATTGGTTCGTTGGTGCTTTCTGCGACAATGCTTATTGGCGTTTGGTATTTTGGTGGCGTGCGCGAGTATACAAGCATACCATTAGACAATAATGACGTGTTAATAATAGAGCTGCCGCAAAGTCCTCATGTGCGAACAGGATATGAACTTCCAGAGAGTGCCATTGCTTTCGTTGATGACTTCTCGCGCAAATTTGAGCCGCTGGTATGGGAGAGCTATGAGTAACAACAACGGTAGAATAACCAAGAATGGTATAGCTATTGTTATTGGTGTGCTATTAGTGCTTTTTGGTGTTTGGCAACTTGCAGAGCGAGTGCTTGGTCTTTGGTATTATGAAATTTTAAAACATGTGACTCTTATAATTAATATTGTATGGCCATTGGCAATGATTGCCGGAGGGATATTGTTAATGGTAAATGCACGCCGTGGCAGGCTGTCGCTGCCAACAGACAAGAAGCTTTTTCGCTCGGTTCGCAATAAAAAAGTTGCTGGTGTCTGCGGGGGTATTGCGGAGTATCTTTCTGCTGATCCGGCAATGGTACGTGTTTTTGCTATCATACTAGCAATTCTCTGTGTTTATGTGATAGTTCCACTTTATTTACTATCGTGGATAATAATTCCTCAAGATACTAAAAACTATAATACTTGGGTATGATGGCGCCAGCGGCGTTGCTTGTAAAGTTCTAGCTATGATTCGCAAAGCTCTAAAAAGCGCCAGCGGCGTTGTTTGTAAAGTTCTAGCGATACAATCTAAAAAGCGCCGGCGTTGTTTGTAAAGCTCTAGCGATACGGCTCGCGAAGCGCAATAAAGCGCCGGCGTTGTTATTGCACAGTAAAGTCCTCTGGCGAGATCGAGTCTAAAAATGAACGAAACTCGCTCATCGTGTTTTCGCGAGGCTGTGGCTTGTTAAAGTCATAGGGGTAAGACGCTAAGTTAAGTACATCCTCGTCAACAAATAGTGGCGTTGCGCTGCGCAATGCCAAAGCAATAGAGTCGCTGGGGCGACTGTCGATATTTAGTGTGTGTTCGTCGCGCGACAAATAGACGGTGGAATAAAATGTCGGACCATCTACACGATCTATTACCACACGTTGCACCTTTGCACCTAAGGCAACAATAACATTAGATAAAAGATCGTGTGTCATTGGCCGCAGATGAGTCTGGCCTTCTAAGGCAATACCAATAGATGCCGCCTCGGCTGGTCCTATCCAAATGGGCAACATACGTTCATTGCCAGATGGTTCGTCTAATGGCTTTAATACCACTACAGATGGCGAGGGCGGAATGCCTACAATTAATGTCTCAATTTTTACTTGAACCACAGTTCCTGCTTTGCTTTCGGATTTGCATGCATGCGCATCTAATTGCGAAAATAAAACCAGATGCGAAAACCAACTTTATACGATTATAGCGGTTTTCAGAAGTCATGTACTACGAACGGTTTTGCAACATTTGCACTAGGCGATTTTTGTAGATGAGCTAACGGATTCTAAGGCAGTTTAGATATACTTGTTTATTGCAAAATATGTTTGTGTAGCATATGTTAAAAGGCATTAAACTAAACACTTTAAAGCATATTATTATGTTGAGAAGTGCCCCGCAAGTCGTATGTTATAAACCATGCCTTGCGACGCAATGCGTGCAAACTTGTGCGCTTAAATAAAGCGCTGTGTATAATGTTAAGGTCTGGCACAAAAAGCAACATAGAATGCAGCATAGAAAACAACATAAAAAGCAACATTAAAAGCAGCTTAGAAAGTTGCAAAGAGAACGACTTAAAATAACAGCGTAAGAATTATGTTAAGAAAACCACAGAGAAGGGTGACAAAAAGGTAGTGCGATGGGAATTTTAGAGATACTTGTTATTGCGATTGGCTTAAGCATGGATGCTTTTGCCGTAACTATAGCTTCAAGCATGGGCAACATGGCTAAAGTGAATACTGCTATTAATGCAAACGATGAAAATTGTGTGGCTGATAGTGGCAGTGGTAATGCGGCAAGCACTTGCGAAAGCAATAGATTTAAGGTCGCTTTAAGTAAGTTGTCTATGCCATTGGTCTTTGGTGTCTTTCAGGGCATCATGCCAATGATAGGCTTTTTTGCCGGTAGCTTCTTTGCTGTGCTAGTAGACGCTTATGCTGGCATAATAGCATTAGTTATTCTTGCCATTATTGGTGGCAAAATGATTTTTGAGGGTCTTAAGTCTATGCGAAATCAATCCGGCCATGAAATATCCTGTTTAGAACAATGCAACTTTAAGGATTCTCGCGACTATAAGATTAAGCCATTGGAGCTTTTTGCCCAAGGTATAGCTACATCTATAGATGCTCTTATTGTTGGTGTGGGTTTTGCTATTTCGGGTGCAGACATTTTTGCCGCCAGTGCCATCATTGCTGCAACAACATTTATCTGTTGCACTTTTGCCTTAGCTATAGGGCGCCGTTTTGGCGTTTTACTTGGCGATAAGACCCAAGTCTTTGGGGGCATATTGTTGGTACTAATTGGCATTAAATCCTGTTTCTTTTAAAATATATGGTAGACGTCGAATAGCTTAAGAAGACAGCTTAGGATAGCCTAAGATAGCTTAAGAAGATACCCTAAGATAGCCTAAAAAGATAGCCTAAGACAGTCCTTCTCTAAATTGCAGACTAATAAAGGCACCGCTTAATGCATGATTAAACTTTTCTGTTTTTATGACGGCAAAATGACAAAATAGACTTTGCGTAGCCCTAGCAAGGCCTTGCAAATAACCGTCCACTTGTGTTTTTATCGCAATTGGCATACTGCAACTTGCAAATCTGCGCAAGACATGAGAGAATATCAATTCGCTTTGCAAATAGTGTCAGATGAGTTAAAGGCATCTGCGCGATTGGTAAACTAAAAGCAATGGCCCCATCGTCTATCGGTTAGGACATCACCCTTTCAAGGTGGAAAGGCGGGTTCGACTCCCGCTGGGGCTGCCATTTTCTTTCAGACATAGATTTTTAGATTTTAGGGGCCTGTGCCCCAGCCAAAGTGGTTTCAAGAGGCAGTTGGGGGCTTAACCATTTTCTTATGTGTTGCTTGGTGCCAATGCGGTGCAGACTATCACGGCAATCACCCTTTCTGCCAATACACATAATGACAAAGGTTTGTATGAAGACGATGGGCAAAAACACCTTGTTTAAATTGTGGTCAGTATAATTGTGGTTAGTATAGAGTAACTCATACAATCGTGACAATAGTTTCATTGGTGATTTTCGCAACCAAACTATGCTCAAACGGCTTTTTGTTGGCCAGTTTATATGATGTATATGACAAGATTGTGTCGTACGTTAAGCCAAGCAAAAAGTATATAATATTTTTTATTGATGTTCATATAATAGAATAAACAAAGAGAAATCTGATGCAACATATAGCACATTTGCTTTTAAGAAGGTGGGTTTTGTAACTGGCAATTAAGTTTCAGTTTGCCTTATCTTTAACAATCTGCCTGATTGATGGGATACAGAGGAGAACGTATATCTTGGCGAACTGCTTGAGGGAGAGCCAGCCAAACGCAGATAGCCTACCTCCCTCTTTCTAGCGGATATGAATGTCTTGCAAACCGAAATGGAAAAAGCTGCGTTTCGTTATGTCGTTAAGATGTCTTAACATTAACGAAGTAATTTTTCGGGCTTGTAAAAAAACGTACATTTTATAAATGGGCAAGTACTATAAATTAATGACATCCGAAGTTGGTGAGTGGATTCGCACAGGCAGGATTGGCGAATAAGGTAAGGTTAAAGAGGCAGGCTCTAAATTAAGCCTAGGAGATTACAGTATGCAAATACCGAAGATGCTCGACAACGTGAGCAAAACCGTTAAAGATGATTTGACGGTCACAATTAAAAAAGGCGACAAGCTGTCTATAGCGGCGGCGTGTTTCTCAATATATGCTTACCAAGCCCTAAAGAAACAGCTTGATGGCATTGCCGAGTTGCGCTTTATTTTTACCTCTCCGGCTTTTCTGCAAGAGAAGGCACCCAAGGAAAAACGGGAGTTCTACATACCCCGCTTAGACCGTGAGCGTTCCCTTTATGGCACGGAGTTTGAGGTCAAGCTCAGAAACGAGCTTACCCAGAAAGCCATCGCCCGCGAATGCGCCGAGTGGATTCGCAAAAAGGTGAAGTTCTGCTCGAACCTAACCGGAGGCAATATTAGCTCCTTTATGAATGTGGTCGGTTCAGAAACGCTGACATATACGCCTCTGCAAGGGTTCACGACTTCAGACATCGGCTGCGAGCGCGGCAACAACATTATCAATCCGGTGAATAAGATGTTTGCGCCCACGTCAGAGCAGTACCTCCAGATGTTTGACCAGGTTTGGAGCGACAAGAACCTGTTGGAAGACGTGACAGACCAAGTAATCGATGGCATCACCGCCGCTTACAACGAGAATGCTCCGGAGTTCATTTACTTTGTGGCGATTTACAACATCTTCAGTGAGTTCTTGGAGGACATCTCTGAGGATGTGCTGCCAAACGATGCCAACGGATTCAAAGCGTCAAAGATATGGAATAAGCTCTATGATTTTCAGCAGGACGCGACCCTTGCCATTATCAACAAGCTTGAGAAATACAACGGCTGCATCCTTGCCGACAGTGTGGGGCTTGGCAAGACCTTTACCGCGTTGTCGGTCATTAAATACTACGAACTTCGCAACCGTATGGTGCTGGTGCTGTGTCCTAAGAAGCTGGGCGACAACTGGCATACCTTTAAGGAGAACTACCTGAACAACCCCATAGCGGCAGACCGCCTTCGTTATGATGTGCTGTATCACACCGACCTGTCGCGTGACCACGGCTTGTCTGGTGCTATCGATCTTGCCAAACTTAACTGGGGCAACTACGACCTTGTGGTCATAGACGAGAGTCACAACTTCCGCAATGGCGGCGATTATTCAGGGCGCGGAGACGACAGACGAGAAAATCGCTACCTGCAACTGCTGAACAGGGTCATCCGCAATGGCGTGAAGACTAAAGTGCTTATGCTTTCAGCTACGCCTGTGAATAATGGATTTTCGGACCTGCGCCATCAGCTGGAGCTTGCCTATGAGGGCAACCCCACGCTGATAAACAACAAACTTGAGGTCACAAAACCGATAGACGTGATTTTCCGCAACGCGCAGGCAGCTTTCAATCGTTGGAGCAAACTTGAGCTGCAAGAGCGCACGACTGAGAAGCTCCTGCGCTTGCTTGATTTTGATTTCTTCACAATGCTTGACAGCGTGACTATTGCCCGCTCCCGCAAACATATAGAGAAGTATTACAACACCGAGGCGGTAGGCAAGTTCCCTGAACGGATGAAGCCGCTGACACTTCGCCCCCGAATGACAGACCTCAAATCGGCGATTGACTATGACGATATTTACGACCAGTTGATGAAGTTGAACCTTGCCATTTACACCCCCACGGACTTCCTGCTTGAGAGCCGGCGGGCAAAATATGTAGACCCAAGCAAGAACATCGACCGTGCCGGGCGCGAGGCCGGTATCCGCCGCCTGATGTGCATCAACCTCTTGAAGCGGCTGGAAAGTTCCATATATTCCTTTCGCATTACTCTTGACCGTGTGCGGGATTTGATAAATGGCACGATTGCTGATATCGACGCCTATGTGAGCGGAACGCAGCGGATTATCAATACACAAGAATTTTTTGAGGATGATTTCGACGGTGACGACACGAACACCGACATCTTTGAAAGCGCGGGCAAGAAGATGGATATCGACCTTGCCGACATGGACTATATCTCGTGGCGGGCAAAACTTGCCGAGGACGCAGAAATCCTTGAACTGCTCTCAGTTTTAATTGAGGACATCACGCCCGAGCACGATACAAAGCTGCAAACGCTTTTGGAGCTGATTGCCGATAAAGTTCAGCAACCGTTTAACGCTGGCAACAAGAAAGTATTGCTCTTCTCGGCATTTTCGGATACGGTGGAATACCTTTATAGAGAAATCGCACCGCTCGTGAAAGAGCGTTTTGGCATTGACTCTGCAATGATAACCGGCACGACCGACGGCAAAACAACCATCAAATTGAAGCGTACAGACATGAACACCATTCTGACGCTGTTCTCGCCGCTGTCTAAGGACAAGGAACTGCTGATGCCGGACAACCCCGCAGAAATTGACATCCTGATTGCCACGGACTGTATTTCGGAAGGCCAGAACCTGCAGGACTGCGACTACTGCGTCAACTACGACATTCATTGGAACCCTGTGAGGATTATTCAGCGGTTCGGGCGAATCGACCGTATCGGCAGCCGTAACGACAAAATCCAGCTTGTGAACTTCTGGCCAAACATCGACCTTGACAAATACCTTGAACTAAAGGGGCGCGTTGAGACCCGCATGAAGGCTTCCGTTATGACCGCCACGGGAGACGACAACCCCATAGACCCCGAAGAGCAAGGCGACCTCGAATACCGCAAGACGCAGCTTAAGAAACTGCAAGACGAGGTGGTGGACATAGAGGAAATACCGTCCGGCGTTTCTATCATGGATTTGGGGCTGAACGAGTTTCGGCTTGACTTGTTAGAATACGTAAAGCACCACGGAGAATTAGACGGTATACCATTCGGGCTTCACGCAGTAGTGGGCGGCAACGCCGATGCGCCGCACGGCACGATATTCATTCTGAAAAACCGCAACGCCAAGATAAACGTTCAGAGTCAAAACCAGTTGCACCCGTGTTATATGGTGTACGTGGTAGAAGGTGAGAACCCCGATGATGAGCCGGCAGTCCATATCAGCCACCTACAGCCCAAGAAACTGCTCGACTCGCTTAGGCAGCTATGCAAGGGAAGGGAAAAGCCGCTGGATGAACTGTGCAGGCAGTTTAATGCAGAGACCAAGGATGGCAGGAATATGCGGCACTACTCCGACCTGCTTTGCTTTGCCGTGAAGTCTATCGTGAGCTTGAACGAGGACGACGCCATCGACAGCTTTCTCTCTGGCAAGCAGATATCCCTTGCCGCGAACACGATTGACGGGCTGGACGATTTCGAGCTGGTCTGCTTCGTGACCGTAAAGTGAGGTGGCGTGTATGTTAGGACTGCCGAAATCCACGGAGATAAGCAAACAGCTACCTAAGAAAGCGATATTCGATAGATTCAAGTCGTCGCCCGCAGCCCGAAAGCTGTTTGATGAGCAGATTAGCCGAATGTCCATCGCCCACGAAATTTCGCCGCAGACCGTGGCAATAAAGGCAAGCGCGGACGTGTTGGCGGTGTATGTGGTTCTGGTGATACTGAAAACGCCTGACTGTGACAAAAAGAACATCGCTCTTTTGTCTAAGTTGATTGAGCAACGTATGCTGTTCATTCTTGCATACGGCGATACTGCGCGGCTTGCGGTGTACCGAGCCGATAAGGTTCTGATGTCAGAGAGCAAACCCCTCGGCGATTGGAAGATAAGCCTCAGCGGGCTTGACCTCAAAGCGGTGTGGGAGAATATTATAGCAACCGTAGGCGGCATAGACCTTGCTGGTGGCAAAGACCTTGATGCGACCATTGAAGCGAACGACCGCCGCGATAAACTGCAAAAACAAATCGCAGCCATTGAAAATAAGGCTATGATCGAGCGACAGCCCCGCAGGAAGTGGGAACTTGCCGAGGAGTTAAAGAAACTAAAAACCGAACTTGAGGAACTCACAGATGGATAAACTCAAAATGCAGACTGCAAATCTTGCGGACGAATACTTCGCCGATGGTTTGGCGAAGATAGAGGAGGGGCGTGTAGATGCATAACGAACCGCCATACACCATCACATTAAAAGCCGCCGATTACTTGGCAAAAATAGTCGAAGCCGTGACGCGCCTTGAGTTCGGCACAGGGTTCAAACGCGATATCAGACTGCATCGCGAGAATCGCTTGCGAACGATACACTCTTCCCTTGCTATTGAGGGCAACACGCTCTCGCTTAGCGAAGTCACCGCCGTAATTGAGGGAAAGGTCGTAGCGGGCAGGCAGACTGAAATCAAGGAAGTCAAGAATGCCTACGAAGCCTACGAAAAGATAATGGCGTACAACCCATATGCCGTTAAAGACTTCTTAAAAGCTCATAGGCTGATGACACAGGGGCTTGTCACAGAAGCAGGCAAGTTCCGCAGTGGCGATGTCGGCGTTTTTGACGGCAACATAGCTATACATGTGGGTGCGCGTCCGCAGTTCGTGCCACAGCTTGTAGAGAACTTATTTGGTTGGGCAAAAGAATCCGAACTGCATCCGTGTCTTAAGAGCGGAATCCTACACTATGAAATAGAAACAATTCACCCATTTGCGGACGGCAACGGACGCATGGGGCGGCTCTGGCAGACGCTATTGCTTGCTAAATGGAACGCTATATTTGAATGGATTCCGATGGAATCTGTGCTATACAAGAATCGACCGCAGTATTATCAGGCAATCGCAGCCGCGCGCAAAGCCAACGATTCCGGCGTTTTCATTGAATTCACGCTTTCGGCATTGCTCGAAATTCTGAAGCATACAAATTCCGACTTGCTCGGAAGCGACCGAGTTAAGCACCAAGTTAAGCACCAAGGTAAGCACCAAGTTGAATTGACCGAAACGCAAACGGCTGTGCTGGAAGCTCTTAAGAACAAATCGCTTTCGCGCAAAGAGATTTTTACCGCAATCGGAATAAGCGGCGACACGAGGGCGTTCAAGCGTCATATTGAACCGCTTTTGGATGCCGGCCTAGTTAAAATGACCATCCCTGACAAACCGAACAGCCGCAACCAAAAGTATATCAGGACTTAATGGAGAGTAACTATGCTGTCAGAAACGATAAAAACAAGGTCTGAAGAGCGGTTTTTGCCAATGAATCGAGGAGGACAAAAAACAAATGGATAAACTAAAAATGCAGACTGCAAATCTCGCGGACGCGAACTTCGCCGCGCTTGCCGCCTTGTTCCCGAACGCCGTGACCGAAACGATAGACGAGAATGGCACTGTTGTGCGCGCCATTGATAAGGACGTGCTGGCGCAGGAAATCAGCGCCCACGTTGTTGATGGTAGAGAAGAACGCTACCAGTTCACGTGGCCGGACAAGCGCAAGAGCGTCCTGCTTGCCAACGCGCCGATTGCCGCCGCTCTGCGCCCCTGCCGCGAGGAGAGTGTGGACTTCGACACGACCGAGAACCTTTACATTGAGGGCGACAACCTTGACGTGCTGAAGCTGCTGCGGGAGACGTACCTGAACCGTGTGAAGATGATATATATCGATCCGCCGTATAACACGGGCAATGATTTTGTATACGACGACGATTTTTCCGAATCTGCATCTGATTACGCTGCCCGCTCCGGCGACTATGACGAACAGGGTAACAGGCTCGTTAAGAATCTCGACAGCAACGGACGGTTTCATACTGACTGGTTGAACATGATTTATCCGCGCCTGCGTGTTGCTCGTGATTTGCTTGCAGATGATGGTGTGATTTTCATTTCAATTGATGATGGTGAAGTGTCACAACTACGCAGGGTTTGTGATGATATTTTTGGTGCAAGTAATTTTGTTGCGAATATAGTTTGGCAAAAGAAATATGGTCCAGCTAACGATTCGACAACAATATCTCCCACGCACGACCATATTTTATCCTATGCAAAATCTATTATGAATTGGCATATGGGATTTCTTCCTCGCAATACCAACCAGATGGGAGCTTTCAAGAACCCTGACAATGATCCACGTGGATTATGGAGAGCAAGTGATTTATCTGCACGGACATATAGTGCGACATGCGACTATGTTATTAAGAGTCCCACAGGTGAAGAATTCAGGCCGCCTGCAAGTCGGAGCTGGATAGTAAATCCGCAAAGATATGCAGAGTTGCTTGCTGACAATCGAATTACATTCGGGACGAGTGGCAATGGACGCCCAATGCAGAAAAAATTCTTGTCCGAGGTACGCGAAGGAATCACCCCGGAAACGTGGTGGACAAGAGAATTTGCAGATGATAATAAAAATGCTCGTTATGAAATGAAAGCTCTTTTCCCGGAAAATGTGTTCGATACGCCAAAACCCTCAAAGTTGGTTTACAGGCTGTTGCAGGTTGCAAATGTTCAAAGCGATGCCATCATCCTCGACTTTTTCTCCGGCTCCGCCACAACCGCCCACGCGGTCATGCAACTAAACGCCGAGGATGGCGGCAAGCGCAAGTTTATCATGGTGCAGCTCCCGGAAGTCTGCGACGAGAAAAGCGAGGCGGCAAAGGCGGGCTACTCCACAATCTGCGAAATCGGCAAGGAGCGCATTCGCCGCGCCGGAGCTAAGATTAAGGCGGAATTAGGAATTAGGAATGCGGAATTAAAAAACGAACAGCTTTCACTAGACGGCAATTCCAAATTCCAAACTCCAAATTCCGAATTAGACGTAGGCTTCCGTGTCCTCAAGCTCGACAGCAGCAACATGAAAGACGTGTACTACACGCCAGAAGAATACACGCAAACTGGCTTGTCCTTTGACGGCTTTGCTGACAACATCAAAGCGGACAGAACACCGAAGGACCTGCTTTTCCAGGTGATGCTCGACCTTGGCATTCCGCTGTCTTCTCCAATTATGAATTTGGAATTCGGAATGAGGAATGAAAACAATTCCGAATTTACTGAGGTTTTCGATGTTGCAAACGGTTACCTTATCGCCTGTTTCACGCAGGTTGACACCGCCATGATAACCGAAATCGCCCAGAAGAAGCCCTACTACGCCGTGTTCCGCGACTCAAGCTTCGCCTCCGACTCTGCGATGGTCAACTTCGAGCAGGTTTTTAACACCTACAGCCCAAACACAATAAGGAGGGTGCTGTGATGGACGAGATACAAGCGCTCGCACATGAGATAGGTACGCTTTTTCAGGATAACGCGCGTTTAGGTCTCACGCATTATCGCCCGATTGCCATGCAGATAATCAACGGCGAGATTAGTGACCCGAAAGAGATAGAGTTGACACTTGACTATATGCTCGATTACTGCTATGACGACAAGGTGTTGGCATTATA
>JAIRQA010000034.1 GCA_031256715.1 Coriobacteriales bacterium
ATGACTTTGATAGACATCAGAAACGAGCTTGCAAAAACGCGAAAGCATTAAGATTTTCCCCTACAAAAAAATATGGTGAATAATTAATCCTTTTCGCAGGTCAGATGGGGTATTTTCAGAAGTGGAGGTGTCAAAGTCAGGGTATAGCAAAGGCGAAATTATTAACAAGTGGCAATCGGTGAATTGTTAAATTAGTGGCGAAAGCCCAAGACAAGCCACTTATACCATTTGTGGATTTCACCCTTTTGGGTGATACACAACTTTAACGCAAGTATGCATACTTATTTAATGTCTGTTTCATATGATTGTAACTGCAGTTCGCGTTTTGCTTGTTAAAACAACAGATGCGTTTTACGATAATATGATAATATGATAATATGATAGTTTGATAGCATGGTTAGTTTTACTTGCGCACTTATTGTTTGCTTTTCTTCTCAAACACACACGCATTGTAACTTTTGCTATTATATTGTCAGTAACAACTCTGCTTGTCAGCAGTGGCAAAGAAACTCAGATGGATTTTTTGCAATAAGTATCGCAAAAGGGGCAAAAAATTCAGAAGCAACAATGGGGTTTCTCAACAAAAAAATCAAAATGTGGTGCTTGTTTTTTCGCGCAATTCATATGGCTTCTTGGCCATTTAAGTCACCCTAGTTTTATGCATAAGTACTTCAAGATATTTGTCAACATTAAAAAATCTCATTTTGAGACTTTTTTCTTATCCGTACCCGCTTAAAGCGACATGAGAGGTATTATTTTATGACAATGGATACTATGGATTATTCGACACATCTTAGCATTGAACATCTTATTCTGCCACACGAGGCGATAAGTAATAAAATGGAATGGAGTGCGATAGAGGCATCGCGCCTTGAGTTCCTGGCAAATCCTAGCGAATCGTTTAGTAGCTCGATGGTGCGCCCAGAAATTCGTGAGTCATGGGTCAGAAGCAGTGTTTATGGCATCGACCCAGAAAAGAAATGGCTGTGCATTAAACTTTCAGATGAAGAATACCAGCAGGTATATGACGCCTACGAAAAAGTTATAGAGATTGCCAAGCCAATCATGCACATGATTGAGCAATTACAGCTAAGTAGCGACTACATATTTGAGCTTATGGGACGCAGCGGAATATCTCTTTACCAAATTGGCAACATGAATCTGCACAAGCATATCGCTTCTAAATCCATCTTTAATGAAGCAACAATGGGTACAAACGCTCACTCACTTAGTATGCGTCATGGTGTACCATTCATGGTGATAGGGCCAGAGCACTTCTGCACTGCACTTCACAAACTCACGGCATGCGCAGTGCCAATATTTGATAGCAATAACACTGTCATCGCCTCGTTGCTCTTTACGCGAGCCAACCCAACAGTCCCTTGGTCACAAAGCTATCATAAACTGCTTTCACACACAGTTGGATTGGTCACCAGCATTGCTGCAGCAATTGAGGGCAAACTTGTGTACCAACAATGTTTTATGCACATTCAAGAGCTAGAGGACAAAGTTGCGCATCTGCAAGAACTTAAGGGTGCATCTGCAGGAGGATTACCATCGTGTTCTTTTGATTCTAATAATAAATTGCACTGCGACAAAAATGGTGAAGCCGCCACGATAACATTTGATGATATCATTGGCAGTGGCCCTGCAATTACAAAAACTATGGCGTTAGCAAAGCGCTTCGCTAAAACAGACGAAAATATACTTATCTATGGCGAAAGTGGCACTGGCAAAGAGTTATTTGCGCAAGCAATTCACAATCATTCTCATCCACAAGGTCCTTTTATGACCATTAATTGCGCAGCAATCCCACATCGCCTAATAGAAAGTGAGCTTTTTGGTTATGAAGATGGCACTTTTACCGGTGGCGTTCATGGCGGCAAAGCAGGCAAGATAGAACTCGCTCACAGTGGAACACTGTTTTTAGATGAGATTGGCGACATGCCATTAGAGCTGCAAGCTACACTGCTAAGAGTCTTAGAAAACAAACGTGTAATGCGCTTAGGCTCTAAAAGCTACCGCCAAGTATGCTTCAGGGTTATAGCCGCAACAAATCGCAATTTGATGGATTTAGTTGCCGAGGGTAAGTTTCGTGAAGACCTCTTTTATCGGTTATCTATACTAACGCTTGATGTTCCACCATTGCGCTTTAGATTAGAAGACATGGATTGTCTGATAAAGCACTTTCTTGATGGCGCGCAGCGCAAGAGTTGCCAACAACAAAGACACCTATCTCCTGATGCATTAAAGACTATAATGAATTTCAGTTGGCCAGGAAATGTACGCCAGTTAAAAAATGCTTTAGTGTCAGCTTATCATGCTGCGCCAACTGAGGTCATTACCTGTATGGATCTGCCCACATACATGCGCATATTGCCAATTAAGAAAATCTCACTTGCGCAAGGATATGTAACTGGCATAGAACAATGCAAAGCTTCAGGAGTTTCTTATAGCAACACTGCTAACGGCAACGAACAAGTCTCGTTGCCAAATTTAGAGGAGCTTGCCGTTAGAACTGCATTGGAGCGAACCGACTACAACGTTACCAAGGCAGCAGAACTACTAGAAATTAGCAGGGCAACCATTTACCGAAAGATAAAGGAATACAAGCTTAATCGCTAAACTTAATCGCTGATTGAAAGTGTCTTTATTCAGGTTCTTTCGTAACGCACTATATTTTCCCGCGCTGCACAAACACTTTGTATTGTCTAGCAGCGCGGGAATCAAACAACAATAAAAAAACAATAACTTAATAACAGTCAAAAACTAAACCAAACAATCGCAGCAATTAGATTGTGCTTGCCACGCACATCGGCCACGCACATCGGCCACGGACGTGAGCCACGCACAGCGGCCACGGACAGTGCTTGCCAAACACAGCAGCCACGGACGTGAGCTTTATGCACTACTCAGCTTTGTATAGACGTACAAACTTTAACAACAGCATAGATAACAAACAGGTGGCACAGATAAGTACCGATGCTGCAGTCCAGCCCCATACTTCAGCAACTGCTCCGGTAATTGGTGGACCAAGCAAAATGCCAACATTAAAACCTACACATACCACACCCATTGCCACACCTGCCAATTCAGGCTTTTTTACAGTTTGAGCAGTCATTGTCCAAAGCACACAGGGAAAACCTGCATCAGCGAAAGCATAAATAATTACAAATGCGACAATAAAAAGTGGGCTAGGCATATTCATGCCCAAAAGTGATATTACGCCATAAAAGACGAGTGCTAACATCCCAAAAAGCCGCCAGTTTTTTAACTTGTTAAGAAGTGCTCCAATTAGCACCGCGGCAAACAAGCCACCAATAGAAAAGGCTCCTACCCAAAAGTTGGCATCGCCCTCACTCCAATTAAAGATCTCTGACCAGCAAGTTGCTATCCAGTTCACAAAACCAAAGCAGCCAATACAAAATAACATTGTCACCAATGATATTAGCCATGTAGAACCAGAACGTACACCTTCTGAAATAGAGACATTTTCATTTTGAACATCGGCATGGCTATCTTCAGGGCGTGGACTTTTTACGCATACCACATAAAGAACGAGAGCTATAACACAAGCTGCACCCGCAAACCACCACATGCCCTGCCAGCCAAAGCTCATAGTTAAAGCGCTACCTAAAAAGAACATCACCGCCTGAGCGCCCATCTGATAAGCGCCCCAAATACTCATTGGTAAACCACGCTTAGCTTCTGGGAACCACATTGCTATTAACGACGGACCAATAACAGCAATTAGACCAACGCCAATTCCCTCGATAATACGTGTTGCCATTAGGATGGTTGCATTATCTGTAAACACGCCAATAAGCGAACCAATTATTGCGCATCCTAAAGCAAAAATGCCACCTTTCTTTGGACCAAAACGCTTTAGAATGACAGATGCCGGTAGGGCTACCACAATACCAACAAGTGAAAAAAGTGAACTTAGCCAACCAGCAGTTGCCATGTCTATGCTAAATGCGATCATCAACGTACTCATGCATGGGGCAACCTTATTTTGCACCAATGCTAGAGCTATTCCTGCAAAGATGGTTGTTAATGCGACTATCCACGCTCGTTTCGCTTTCATGATATGATAGAACCCTTCTGGGCATTTGCAAAATCATTGGTAGAACCATTATCCTTAATGGCACTCTTTTTAACTTCTACATTGCCATTATGGTCGTAAGTTTTCACAAAGAAGAACAGGATGGCACCAAGAACTGAGGCTACAGCCAATGGGATGGTTGCTGCTTCCCAACCAAAGTTCTCTATAAAATAACCTGTGACTGGCGGACCTAAAAGTGTACCAATGTTTAGACCAACATTCATCACGCCCAATGCCACTCCAGCGTATTCTGGCTTATGGGCAGTACTTGGACAAAGAGTCCAGTAAACTGTAGGAATTGAGCCCTCCAAAAATGGATAGATAATAATGAATGGCAAGATAAGCGCAGGGTTATCCATACGAAAACAGACAAATAGAATGAAGGTATAAAGCGCAAATCCCACGACACCAACCAGACGGCGGCGACCAAGCCGTACATGATTTAGCAGCCAACCAATGAAGACAACAATGGGAATTTCTAGCGCATACATTACCGATACCCACCAATTTGAGGGGTTCATATCGCCATCGTAGAACATCTCTGCCCAATATAACGAAATATAGGTGGCAAAACCAAAACAGCAAAATGTGAAAATGATGCCTACAAGCGTTAATATCCATGTAGAACCAGATTTAAAGCCCTCAGAAAATGAATAACTACCTTCATCTTCTGCCTCTGAGTAGTTTGGCATCCCGTTTGGCGGAACGTCAACCTTCCACATATAAAGCACAAGTACCACTACGCAAAACGCAAAGGTAAACCACCAGACACCCTGCCAACCAAATGCCATGGTTACGCCACCAGCCATAAAAAAGAGTAGTGTCTGCGAAACCATCATCCATGAACCCCAAAGACCCATAGGCAATCCACGTTTTTCTGCCGGAAACCACATAGAGATTAATGATGGTCCAACAACTGCAATGATGCCTACGCCAACACCTTCTATAACTCGGCTAATCATTAACAGAATAAGATCTGTTGAGAAAACCCCTATGACTGAACCGATTGCTGCACAGGCTAACGATATTACTCCTATCCACTTGGCTCCCAATTTACGCATCAACCACGATGCTGGTATGGCAGTCGCCATACCCATTATTGTAAAGACCGAAGTTAACCAACCTGCATCGGTTGGCCCAATATTAAAGTACTCCATAACAACATCTATGCAGGGCGGCACTTTATTCTGCACATTAGCCAGTGCACATCCTCCAAGAAAAGCGATAACGACGACAACCCAGGCAGCAGCTGTCTTTTGTTGCTTTGACATACGCGCTCCCTTCCTTTTGTTTATTTGTTTGTTAGTGTACCAAGATAATTCTTTATCCTTATAAGAAGCCACAGTTACAAATATGACCTGTTTGATAGCTTAACATATTATTATTTAAACATATTGCTAGCATAATATATGGCATATTTGTTAGAACAGATGACTCATTAAAGATAGAAGTTTTAGAACACAAATATGGTTTTAAAACACAAATCCACAGTGCTTGCAGTCTTTTCGTGTGCCTAAAACATAACCTTTACAATCTGGACAAATCTTTATTCGCCCTTCTCTTACGCATGCACCGCAAAGAGGCTTTGTAAGTGGTTCGCACTTAAAGCAATTTTTTGTAGTATCGGTAGATAAATGGGTTCGAATTTTTGTAAGGTCAGGTTTTGGCACAGCAGTGCCACAGCGTTTGCAAACATCCCAATGTGCAGGATTATAACGCCCACATTGTGGACATTCCTGCGGTGGAATAAAGCTGGGCTTTTTGTGGCAGCGTTGACACCAAGGATTACAACGAGTGCAACGGGGCATTACTATATCACCTACAATAGTTAGAAATATACGCCTGTGCACTGCCCAATGCTACGGAGGGATGCTTTGGGCAGTGCTTAACGGAGGCGTCGATTAGCTAACTTAGACAGACTCTGGTGGCTTTGGAGCACCGGGGGCTGCCGGCGCGGTTGGAGCCTTAGGCGCACCAGGAGCTACTGGTGCATTGCCAGGTGCCACAGGGGCATTACCTGGTGCCTTTGCCGCAGGTGCCGGACCTGCAAGAGCAGCAAGCTCTTCTTCGCTGGGTGTATAGCCACACTTTTTGCATTCGGTAGCATCTGGTTTATTATAGCCGCCACACTGTGGGCATTGCATAACACGTGCGGCACCTGCTGGTCTGAAACACATGATAGTCTCCTAACTAAATATTTTGCAAGTCACTGATTTTTGCAAGCCATTATTAGCAAGGCACAAAGATGCAAGTCTTTGGCTTACCAGCTGCTTTTGCGGCCAGTTCCTCTACAGTACCATAGCTCATACAAGCAGCTTGGCAGTGGTGTACGCAAGTGGGCAATTTGCCTGCTTCGGTGCGCTTTGCACAAAGGTCGCAAAGGGATGTTGGTGCTGGAAGATAAAGGTATTCCCACTTGCCATTTGGCATTTTGCGTGGACCATCTTCAAACAGCTTGATGCCATAGTGGCCTTCGCCTAAGTTTAACTCTACCTTACAGGCCATTTCGCAAGAATGGCAACCAGTGCACCATTCGTAGTCTATAAGCAAGCCATATTTTTCTGCCATATTAGTTACCTCCTTTTACGCTCGCCGTAATGACCGCGCTCATAGAGCCATCATTTTCGGGGGTCACCGGATAAACCTTGCAGATTTGGTTAGCATAGGGCGCACCATAAAGAGTAGGACCGGTTACGCCTTGCACGGTGAGGTTGTTAATGTTGCTATCAAATACACCAAAAAGACTGGGCTCTGCGCCTTCACGTTCTGGGAACCACCAGCCATGCTCAGAGCGTACGACCTTAGGATGCAAGGTAGGATTAATGCGCACGCGTTGTTTGCATTTGCCACGCATGTTTTCTACCCAAACCCAATCTCCTGCAACAACGCCAATTTCTGCTGCAAGATCTGGATGCAAATCTGTAAGTGGATCAGGATGCGACTCGCGCAAACGTGGAACTTGGCGCTCCTCAGAGTGGAAGTATTCCCAAGTACGTGCGCCTGTTGTAAGCACATAGGGATATTCTTCCATTAATTCAGGTGTAGAAATTGGGCTTTCTGGCGGCTCCTCATAGTATGGTAGCGGATCAAAACCCCAAGCCTCAAATAGTGTAAGATAAAGCTCACATTTGCCTGTATTGGTATTAAAGCCTGGCTCGCCATCATCGCGAAGCATACCCTTTTCGTACTTCTTATAAGCCCAATCGTCAGGCCAATCGATGACCTTCTCTACAAGTTCAGGAAAAGTCTCGTCAGTCTTGGCAGGCCATCCGGCATGGAAGCGATTACCACTTTGTACCCACCAAGTCATCAGCTCGATGTCGTCTTTCCATGGGAAGAGATCGGGGTTTAAGCGCTTGCCTAGTTCTAAAATAATCTGCTCATCGCTCTTTGCCTCGTAGTACTCGTTAACCTTTACGATAGAGCGTAGTGGCCACCACCAAACACGTCCACTATTGCGCTCGGAGCTCATGCCACACGGAAGGACACTGTCTGCGCAGGCAATAGCTGTAGGTGTCATAAAGACGTCAACAACAACATTAAATGGCACAGAACGCATGGCACGATACACACGAGGAGCATCTGCCGCCATGTTCGCAATGGGGTTGGTGCTTTGAATGAATAACATTTTAATGGGATATGGCTTGCCGGTTTCTATAGCTTCCAGCACGGTATCGCCATTAGCGGTTGGATCAAATCCCAAGGCATGCAGCGGGGATGTCTCGACGCCAAGCATCTTTTGCATCATGTCATCTGAAACATTCCAAAGTCCGCAACCATAGGAATCAGAGATGTCATAGGCGCAACGTGGAATCATGCAGCCACCAGGAACATCGATATCGCCGCAAATGGCAGCCATACTAAGCAAACCATGAGCCAGAGGAATACCGCAAACTGTCTGATCGACTTTTAGTCCCCACTGAATGGCACTGGGATTGCCACTGGCAAACGCACGAGCGGCAGCGCGAATCTCGTCAGCTTCTATCCAGGCAATTTGTGCCGCCTTTTCTGGCGTATACTCTTGCACGCGCTCTGTGAGTTCCTCGAAACCATAACACCAATTCTGAACAAAATCGTGGTCGTAAAGGTCTTCGTTGATAATAACGTTAAGCATGGCAAGAATAACGGCGGCATCGGTACCAGGACGCACGCGCAGCCAATGTTCAGACTTTGACGCCAGCCATGTACAGGATGGGTCTAATGTTATGAGCTTTGTGCCCTCTTTCATAACGTCAACTATCCAGTGACCAAAGAAGCCATCACCGTTAGATATTAGTGGGTTGTTGCCTACGATAAGAATATACTCAGGCAGTTTGTATTCAGGGTCGTCATAGCGACGCTCTAAATGTTGAGAAGTGTCGGCCACCATAAAGTCGCCCATAAAGCAGTGGCCGATGGTTGTGCGCGGCAAATAACAGGCATCTCCGGAAAGGAATCCCAAAACGAAGTTGGGGCTACCAAAGGCACTATAACTAAGATATGGAGTCTGCCAACAAATGTTGCGACCCGTGCCTTGCATGCTTACGATGCACTCTGGACCAAAATCTTTTTGAATCTTACGTACTTCATCTACAATAATGTCGTAAGCTTCTTCCCAGCTAATGCGCTCCCATTTATTCTCGCCACGTTCGCCTGCCCTTTTTAGGGGGTACTTTAAGCGATCGGGGTGCGTTGCGGTCTCGACATAGTCTAGGCAACGCATACAAAGGCGCCCTTGATTGTAGGGGCTTAATGGATCGCCCTCAATCTTTTCTAGCTGGCCATCCTTTGTGTAATAAAGGACGCTACAACCATTGTGACAGCCTGGCGCCGTCCACATATTAGTACGTGTGACGGTATACTCGCCCTCCTGCCATTGCCAATCGGTTTTGTAGACGTCTTTATTAACGCCTTCAAGTTCATTTTTCATGCTGTGAACCTCCTTCAGTTGGCTCTTTGCTTCTTTTTCTTGCTTCTTTTCTTTGCTTCTTTTCTTTGCTCTTTGTAGCATTTTTTGCTTCTTTTTCTTGCTACGCTTAAGCTTTTTGCAAATTCCTGATGTCCCTTAATGCTCTTTCAAGCACTAAATTGTCTTGCTAGACACCATTTGTAGGCTTAAAGTTTGCCCTCTTGCTCCAGTCGCGACCGGCCTTGTCCTCGACTTTTTTCTCATACGCTACGTCCGCCTCTTTTGCTTCCTTGGTCTTTTCATCCTTCTGGGTAACATCAAGTTCATCTTTTTTTGACGCATCCTCAGACATGAAAACCTCCTTCCAAATAACAATCTTGCGAATACGACCCAATTGGTATAGCTTGTTGCTTAGAAACGCGACCCGAATTGGGATTGTCAGGCAGATCCATGACAACAATTAGATGATAAAAGTTATAAATGTCTCATGCAGTCTCAATTTGAGACGACATGTGAGACAGTGAGACATTTTGCCAACCCCAAGAGCAATCACCGCACCTACCTTAAGGCAAAGTGTAAGCATTGCTTAAAACGTAAGCATTCCTTAAAGCGCTGGCATTGCTTAAAGCGCAGGCATTCCTTAAAGCGCAGGCATTCCTTAAAGTGTAAGCATTGCTTAAAAGTGTAAGCATTCCTTAAAAGCGTAAGCATTCCTTAAAGCGCAAGCACAACGCACGCATACAGTTTGCCGCCAAATCGCTACCCATAACCTGAAAACTAGCTTAAAAGTTGAATATGGCCAATGTTTGCTCAACATCATTTTTGTATTTATGAGAAAATGAATAGTCTGCAGATTTACTGTGGTGGGTCTGCTGCGGCCTAGTACTGGCACACCTCGCCATGAGGGGCAAACGAGAGAAAATCCAGAGGAACCAAGAGACGGAAAGCAGGTCAAATTAATGAAGTTTATCAAAGGTCTGATTGCAAGTGCGCTTGCATTCTGTATGAGTGTCGCTTTATTCGCGTGTGATGCGGGCGGCGATACAGTTGCATCCACTGTTAATGGTGAGAAGATCATGGAGTCAACCATTACATCTAAAATTATGACCATTCGCCAAAGCAGTGAAAGTTATGCAACAGACGAGGGCTGGGCAACTGCCTTACAACAAGCAGATTTAACCCCTGAAGAATTACGTAAACAACAGATAGAAAACGAGCAAGGCATCATTCTTATGCGACAGGCATGTGCCGAAAAAGGCCTCACTGTTGATGCAAGTGCAATAGACGCAAGCATTGCTGAAGCCAGAGGAATTGTGGGTGGCGATGATGCTCAATGGCAGGAAGCCCTAAAGAAGTATGGTTATGTAGACGAAAATGCTTACCGCTTAACACTTGAAAATGCGGAACTAGAGAAAAAACTTCAAGAGAGTCTGGTGACAGATCCTACAGACGAAGAGTTAAGCGAGTATATTCAGCAATATGCCATGTATCTTAGCGGCAGACGCTCTGCTGCAATTACATTACTGCCTGCCGAAGGCGAAACTCTAGAGGAGCTTAGCGCCAAAGCAGCAGAGATTGTTCAGCAACTAAACGATGGCGCAGATTTCGCGCAAATGGTTAAAGAACATTCTACAGATGAAGAATCCAAAGAAAATGGTGGCGACAAAGGTTGGAGCTGCCTTATAAACATTTCTACTGCCTATAAAGAAGCTTTAGACCAGCTAGAGCAAGACCAGATTTCTGAGCCTGTAATAGATAGTGAATCTAACTGCGTTTACATCATTAAATGCACTGGCATCTATCTTGTTCCACAAGAAGTCATAGATGCCCAAAACGAAGCCGCCGCAAAAGCAGCAGCTGAGGCAGCGGCAGCAAATGATAGTAGCACCACAGATGACACAGCTACAGATAACGATAGCAGTGATGTAGCTAGCGAGGAGAATAACGCGGCAACAAGTGACGCTACCTCCGACTCAACAAATGCGGCAGACACTGCCGCCGCCGCAGATTCAGCAGACGCAACAAGCGGCACAGATAGCGATGCTAAGACCGATAGCGCAACAGACAGCGCTGCCACAGAAGACGACGAAGCAGAAGCTCCTAAACTGGATATAAAGACAGTTCCAAGCGAAATTTTGGAGCAAGTTAAGACTATGTATTCCTCGCAGTCGGCTTCATCTAAGCTCACCGAGTTTATGGAGCAACTTAAGGAAGGTGCAGATATCGTTATTAACGATATGCCATCTGGTCTACCTTATGATGTTGATATGAGCTTGGCTGCCAGCAGCGATTCTAGCGACACCAATGTAGACTCAAGCACTGCTACAGATACCGAGGAGGAAACTCCCGCTAATAACCTCCCGCCAATGCCAGCTATAGACCCCAGCGAAATTACCGGCAGTTTGGTTATTGTTGACACAGAAATAGGCAGCGGTGCAGAAGCAAAAGTAGGCGACAGCATTACCGTAAAGTATACGGGCTACTTTGTTAGCGGCACAGTATTTGACTCAACCGACAAATATGGTGGCGAACCAATAACGTTTACCTTAAGCTCCGGCGGACTCATTGAAGGTTGGATACAAGGTATACCAGGCATGAAGGTTGGTGGCAAGCGTCATTTGGTTATACCTAGCGAGTTAGCCTATGGAGCAGCTGGTAAAGGCGAAGATATCCCACCAAATTCAGACCTTGCCTTTGAGATCGAACTAGTTGCAGTAAACGGCGTTGGCATAGACGGAAACGCCGACGCTAGCACTGAAGCAGAAGTAAGCACACAATAAGTACGCTAAGTGCAATAAGTGCAGTAAGGACAGGGTTCATATTAAATAGCAAAGCGCTAGCTAGCATAATATTAGGCTAGCTAGCGCTAACTAGTAATACACTTTATGACAACAATTAACACCAACAACATGCAATTACTCATGGGCAACCAAGCGGTTGCCCATGCTGCGTTGTGCGCCAAGGTAAACCTTGTTTGTGGCTATCCGGGAACACCGTCTACAGAAGTTTTAGAGACCGTTTTGGCACTAACACGCGCAAAAGTAGACTCCTGCAAAAAAACAAGCGCTGACTTGGCAAAGCGCAGACATGAGGCAGCGTGCGCAAACACTCCATCCGAAGTAGATACGCCATCTAAAGCAGATCCGCCATCTAAAGCAGATCCGCTAGCGCACATAGATCCCGACGTTATGCCACACATAGAGTGGTCTGTAAACGAGAAAGCCGCTCTTGAAGTGGCTTGGGGATGCACCATTAGCGGAGGGCGAGCGCTGGTTACCATGAAACAGGTTGGTCTAAATGTGGCCGCCGACCCACTTTTAACCATTGCGTATCTGGGAACAAAAGGCGGACTTGTGCTTTATGTAGCCGATGACCCAGGGCCAATCTCGTCACAAACAGAACAGGATACTCGTCAGTTTGCCCAATTTGCCAAAGTGCCTTTGCTAGACGCATCTACTCCAGAAGAGGCATTTAACATGTGCTTGGCGGCATTTGAAATCTCTGAGCGGCATGAAACCCCGGTAATCTTGCGTTCAACTACCCGAATTTGTCATGGTAGCGCCCCCATAAATTTTTATAATGTCGAGAAGTACAAAGCGCCGCTGCTGTCTGATGCACACAAGTTTAAATCATCTTTGGCTGACACTTGCGAAAAATCGTTACCACCATCTGGCATGTTGAAGTCCGCTTATTCTGAATCAGGCACTGGCAAATCTGAAACAAACACTGGCAAAACCAACTTAGAAATCGGCTTTACTCGCGACCCGCGTTGGGTCATCTTCCCTTCGGTAGCCTATCGCGCACACCTTGCTTTGCCCAAGCGAATGGCAGATATAAGCTCTGATCCAGTTTTTGCCAAGCACAACTATCTTGTTTATGGTGAAAATGTTAATAGCGAAAGCGATAATAAAATTGGTATAGTTGCCGGAGGCGCATCTTGGGCGTATCTTTTAGATGCCTTAGAAACAACAGGTCTTTCTGATAGCGTTAACCTCATGAAAATTGGTGCCCCCTATCCATTTAATGATGAAATGGCGGCCAACTTCATAAGAGAGCATGCTAGCATAATAGTATACGAGGAGCTAGAGCCAACTATAGAGCGCGAATTGCTGCGCGTTGCCGGTGCCAACCAAATTATTACTAGTATTAGGGGCAAGTTAACTTTTGATACTCTGGTTGCGGGCGAAAACAGTGTAGACGCTATAGCTAAAAGTCTAATATCAATCTTAGCGGCAGACGCAAAGCAAAATATTTGGCTAGCAGCTAATCACAATGAAACTATGTTGCAAGAAGAAGCTAATAGTAAGCAAATGGTAAGCAAGGCCACAGACACTAATCCCCATCAACCTGCCCAACCCACTCATTTAGCTCTACCTGCTCTATCTACCCAGACTGCTCTATCTACCCAGCCTGCTCTATCCACTCTCCCCCCTCTACCCATGCGACCACCTACTCTTTGCGCAGGATGCCCGCATCGAGGCTCGTTTGCTGCTGTAAAGCGAGCGCTGCGTCTTCTCAACATAAAAAATGCCACCTGCTCTGGAGACATTGGCTGTTACACCTTAGGCAATGCCGCGCCGTTAGATATGGTAGACACCTGTGTTTGTATGGGAGGCGGCTTTACGGTTCCACAGGGCATGCACTGGGCGCAGATTGGTGCGATTCAGGGCGCGCAGGCTGGTGCTCAAGACGCTGCGCTTTCTGGCGCGCATGTTGCCGCGAGTGAAGGCGCGCAGGCTGGTGCTCAAGACGCTGCGCTTTCTGGCGCGCATGTTGCCGCAAGTGAAGGCGCACCAAACGTCACAACTTTAGCTACGCCACATCTAGGATTTGTGGGTGACTCGACGTTTTTTGCCTCGGGGATTACCGGTGTTGTTAATGCTGTTTACAACAAGGCAGCGGTCGTGCTTTTTGTTTTGGATAACTCTATAACGGCAATGACTGGTTCGCAGCCGCACCCTGGCACTGGTGTGCGCATGAGCGTTAACGCAAGTGCTAACGATGCCACAAATGCTATTGTAATAGCAGACGTGCTTAGGGCTTTGGGTGTTAAGCATGTTAGCGAAGCTGATCCTTTATGCTTTGATGCCGCCATAGATGCAGCTAAAGACGCTATCTGCTTTACAAGCAATAATGGTCTTCCCAGCGCTGTCGTTTATAAATCTCCCTGTATCACGGTTACCAAGGCCGCACCTTTACCAACTGTTCACCCTGAAAAATGCACGCTTTGCAAGCTTTGCGTACAAACGATTGGCTGTCCCGCTTTACAACAGATGAGTGTTAGCGGTCACGACTATATTGGTATAAACGACGCTCTTTGTTATGGCTGTGACCTTTGCGTACAAGTTTGTCCCTTTAACGCGCTTGTTTCTGCGCGAACTAAAGACAATGCGGATGCTAAAGGTGATACGAATACAAATAACTTAAGGCAGTGATTTACGATGAATGATTTCTCGCAAATTTACAATATCGTAATTGTAGGCGTGGGTGGCCAGGGCACAATTTTAGCGTCTAAGGTTCTGGCACAAGCAGCCCTTAATATGGGAGCCTTTGTGCGTAGCGCCGAGACTATAGGCATGGCACAAAGAGGCGGCTCTGTTTTAGGTCACATTCGCATTGCCAAAGATAGTAATAAGTTACACTCCCCTCTTGTGCCTCTTGGTGGCGCACATCTGATTTTAGGTTTTGAACCTGCCGAGGCAGTGCGCGCAACGACGTTTGCTAACGCGCACTCTACAATTATCTGTTCAGACATGGCAGTGCCCGCAACAAATAGCAGCTTATCTAAAAATAGCACTAAGGCAAAAAGCGCGACAGGCGCAGGAACTAGCGGTGTAAACGCGGCTAGCGCGCTTACCAATATAGACGCACGCGACAAAGGTATTTATAATGGAAAAGCCGAATTAGACTGGCTTTATAATCTTGCAGCAAATAATGAGTTAAAGCAAGTCATTGTCATAAGTAGCGATGAACTAATTGCACAAACCGGCAGTGCGAAGTGCCAAAATATCGCTTTAATTGGCGCCGCAACGGCACTTGGGCTTTTTAGTGCAGATATAGTAGAAGCAACAATTAAATCGCTGGTTAAACCTCAGTTTTTGCAGATGAACATGCTTGCCTTTAAGTACGGCATCGAGCAATGTCGCAAAATGACACAAGGCGTGACAGATTAGAAACAGGGAGAGCAAATGAAGATGGATGACACAACGCTTGCGAGCATAAAAAAGGAGCTTGCCAGCATCAAGGAACGAAGCCCGTTTTATGCGCGTAAGTTCGCCAACATAAATCCTGAAGACATAAAGAGTCAGGAGGACTTCCAGAAGTTGCCCTTTACCAACAAAGACGATTTACGTGATGCGTATCCACTGGGATTAGCCGCTGTACCTGCTCGCGATATCGTACGCATTCACTCTTCTAGTGGAACAACCGGCACACCTGTTATCATCCCCTATACAGCTAAAGATGTACAAGATTGGGCTATTCAATTTGCGCGTTGTTATAAAATGAGTGGCATCACAGCTGATGACCGCATTCAAATTACTCCAGGCTATGGGCTTTGGACTGCAGGTATTGGCTTTCAGCTAGGTGCAGAACTACTTGGAGCTATGGCCATTCCTATGGGACCTGGAAACACAGAGAAACAATTGCAAATGATGGTAGACTTAGAAGCAACCGTCATTGGAGCGACATCTTCATATGCTTTGCTATTAGCAGAAAAAATTGCCGAACAAGGCTTGGGCAACAAAATCAAATTACGCAAGGGGGTCATTGGCTCTGAACGTTGGGGAGAAAAAATGCGCAATCGCATAGCCAATGAGTTGGGAGTGCAATTACATGACATCTATGGTCTAACTGAAATCTATGGTCCTGGCATTGGCATTAATTGCGAGTATCAAAGTGCCATGCATATCTGGAGCGACTATTGCTATATAGAGATAATAGACCCTAATACCAATCAGGTCTTGCCCGATGGACAAAGCGGCGAGTTAGTTATTACCACACTGCAAAAAGAAGGTGCTCCGCTTATTCGTTATCGCACACACGATCTTACGCGCATAGTCACAGGCACGTGTCCTTGTGGTAGCCCACACCCGCGCATCGAAACACTCATTGGACGTTCCGATGACATGATTAAAGTTAAGGGCATAAATATCTTTCCCGCGCATATTGAAGAAGCCCTAGCTGTAACCGAAGGCGCGTCTAGCGAATACCAAGTAATGATCGATCACATGAACGGACGTGACATCATGACAGTCTTTTTTGAGACCGCCTCGCCTGAAGAACATCGTCCATACATAGAACTAGCATTGCACAAAGCCATCAAAGACAAGCTTGCGCTAAGCGTTATGCCAAAAGCAGTTAATGTGGGCGATTTACCGCGCTCAGAGAAAAAAACCAAAAGAATCTTTGATAATCGCTACTAGTTTAATAAGCGCTACTAGCGTGAACTGTGAACCGCGCTTAGCGTGATTGTCGCTTGCCGTGCGATTATCACTGTGCGCTTGTCACTTCTCAACACTAATAAAAACTACTGGCCTGATAATCGCTACTAGCCGCTAGTAATGAATCACCACCGGCGTGTCAATCTCTATAAGCGCATACAGCTCTGCGGCTTTAGGTGGCGGCATGTTTAAGCAACCATGCGAGCCATTATATGTGTAAACATCGCCGCCAAAGCTCGTTTGCCACGAAGCATCGTGAGCGGCATGCCCTTCGTCTGTAAACCACATGCAGTATTGCACAACGGCCTCATACTCTGGTCGTCCATTTGCCTGAATCTCGCCAACCATCTTTTGCGGAGAGGTCTTGCGAAAAAGAAAATAAACGCCTGTGGGAGTATCGCGTATAGAATTAGATGGCAAACCGGTAACGATATCGGTCTCTAGCAAAACTTCACCTTCGCGTATATACCATAGATGTTGTTTTTCGATGTCAACCTCTAAATAAGTGTTGCCCCAATCTTGCTCATCAAAAGAAATAGCACGTTGAGAAAAAATTGGCTCTCGTACCTCTCCCGTATGGTTTAATAAAGCGTCCTTAATCGCCTGAACTTCGGCTTCTACATCTACCTGCCAACCATATGTGCCACCATTATGATAATCAAAGCGGTCGATACGCTTTTTGTCACCCGTAGGAGTAGTAATTTCGCGCTCATGACCAAGAGTGCTATGACGCCAGGCAAAATCGGACACCCACGCACGCAACATATCTTCATTAAAAGAGCCAGTGGGATCAACGTTTGTGTCTACCCAATCTATGGCTATATTGCCATCAAGTACCTCAGTTTTCTGGCCAATTGTGTAAGTAACAGAAAATGGCACATATTTATTAAAAAGATCCGCCTTAGACGTTAGTTGTGGGTCTGAGGCAAGAACAGCAGGCGTTTTGTAAACATCACTTTCTGCCAAAGTAATTTTGGCTTGCAATGAACCAATGGCCGTTGCAACCACAGCCTTTGTTGCCCGCTCGTCTAGCGTTGTGCCCTGGTACTCTGAAACGACACGATAACTGCCATCAGTAAACTCTACAAAAGCATCTTTAGGCTCTTTCATTAGGGAGCTATCCATAAAGCTTGTGCTATTAAGTACATTTGCTAGCTTGCTAGCATCATAGCTCACCGATGCCGCTGTAGTTAATGGTGCCGGCGGACGAAAGAGCCATATGGGCCAAGCATAGAAATTTTGTGTTGATAAGAGCTTTTCTACCTGCCCATCATGGGCATATTTTAAATCTATCTGATCTGCCGTGATTCTTACAGGAGCAGATTCTAGTGCTTCGATTTCTAACTGATAGGCTGCCGCTTTTGCGCTAAGCGCATCCTGAATATAAGCAGGAGTCTTAAACGAAGCGTCTATGTCATCGATAACAACATTAAAGCCAAAGTGGTACCTAAAAAAGACTGCAAAGCCAACATAAACAACTAATAGCAAGGCCACAAACGATATCAAACTAATCCATAGCCACTTTAACGAACGCTTGCTGGGCACAACTACTTGCTCAGCATTTTCTTTAACACTCACAACTCTCCGCCCTTAGACTTACCTTTACTTATCATTAAATATCTCTCTTTTATAAAAGCTCACTTTATTGCTATGCCCGCTAAGGAGCAGAGCCTTAAAAATCACCTGTAAAATAACCTGAAAAATCACCTGTAAGAGCCTGCAAAAACGTCTATGAAACCATCTGTAAAACAATCGGTTAACCATCTGCAAAACCATCTGTAAAACAATCGGTTAACCATCTGCAGAGCCATCTGCAAAACAATCGGTTAACCATCTGCAAAAAACTGCAGTAACTTTTTTACATGGATAGCATAACACAAATATATCTCTTTTAATGTCTGCTATCCTATATATGTAATATTTTTACCACCTAATAGTTTTAAACATGATGGGTTATTATAATAACTTTTTTGGCACAGGAGGAAAAGATGTCATTTACCACATTAGTTTTGGCGGCAGGCGCAGGAACACGCATGCGATCTTCGGTACCAAAAGTCGCACACGAACTTTTAGGTAAACCCCTGATTCATTGGGTAGCAGATGCCGCCTTTGCGGCTGGCACAAAAGGATTAATTTGTGTGGTTGGGCATGGCAGAAATCTTGTTGAGCCACTGCTGGAAAACTACCCTTTAGCAAACGGAAACCTGAAAATGGTGGTTCAGAATGAACTAAATGGCACAGGCCATGCTGTCATGATGGCTCGTGAGCATTTAGAAGCATTGGCTGCTAGAAATTCAGATGAATCGCTAATAATTCTAAATGGCGATGTTCCACTAATAACAGCAAATACTATAGCCAAACTTGCTAAACTGCGCGAACAAGAACAAGCGGATTGTTGTGTCCTTGGTTTTACTGCAGATGATCCGCACGGCTATGGACGTCTTCTGCGCGACAATGATGGTTTTCTTACCGGCATAAAAGAAGAACGCGATGCCACCGATACTCAACGTCAGATAAAAGAATGCAACAGTGGGGTTTACTGTTTTTCTTTGGCTGCCCTTTTAAAGTCTTTAGATGGTCTAACTAATAATAATGCGCAAGGCGAATATTATCTTACAGATGTCGTAGGTATACTTGCCAAGCAAAAGAGCAAAGTCTTGGTGCAAATGACAAGCGACCCAAGTGAGCTTCAGGGCGTAAACGATCGCGTGCAATTGGCAAAGTTAGGTTGTTTGGCTCAAGAGCGCATCAACCGCGAACACATGTTAAACGGTGTAACGATGTTAGATCCAAGATCTGCCTGGATAGGCCCTGATGTTACACTTGCCTGCGATGTTGAAGTCTTACCAATGACCATTATTTATGGCAAGACCAATGTTGGCGAAGGCAGTGTTGTTGGGCCTAACACCCGCCTGAATAATGTTCGCATTGGCACTCGCTGCGTTGTAGATGAAACCATTGCCATAGACGTCATATTAGAGGATCGTGTTAGCGTTGGGCCTAGAGCCTATTTGCGCCCGGGCACTGTTATGCGAACAGGCTCGCGTGCCGGCACACATGTAGAAATTAAAAAGTCTGATATTGGCCCAGACAGCAAGGTACCACATCTAAGCTATATAGGCGATGCCATTTTAGGCACTAACGTTAACATCGGCGCTGGTTCAATCACCTGTAATTATGATGGCGCTAACAAAAATCTCACAAAAATTGGCGACAATAGTTTCATTGGAAGTGATACCATGTTTATAGCACCAGTAACAGTGGGCGATAATGTTACAACTGGGGCTGGCAGCGTAATTAGCAAAGATGTTCCAGATGGAGCGTTGGCAATTACCAGACCCGAGCAACGTACCGTGCAAAATTGGGCGGCAAGTCGCAAAAACACAAATTAGTTGGGCAAAGATGCAATTAAATGCTAGCTAATGTCACAATTAATAGTGCTAAGCAAGGGCGGGATTAGTATTGCAAGATTATGCAAGGCAGTAACCAGTAATATAAAAATTTACAATGCTGGAATTGTTAGTGCAATAGCTTGCAGTACAGTAAAAAGCATTGCAATGCAACCCAAAACAAATTATACGCAAAATGGCAAGTTAGAAAGGCAAAGAAAGCATGAATGAGGTAACACGCAAGATGATGCTCTTCTCTGGGAGCTCCAACATGGCACTGGCAAAAAGTATCGCTCGTACACTAATAGTACCATTAGGCGATATCCAATTAACATCTTTTGCCAATGGTGAGATTTACGCCCGCTATACACAAAGTGTTCGCGGTTGTGATGTCTTTATCATCCAGTCCTTATCTAACTGCGCAGCTGGCTCGGTTAATGATGAGCTAATGGAAATGTTGATAATGACAGACGCTGCCAAGCGCGCCTCGGCGCGTACAGTCACCGCAGTGATTACCCATTTTGGCTATTCGCGGCAAGACAAAAAAAGTGCCTCACGCGAACCAATAACTGCAAAACTGGTTGCCAACATGCTAACGGTTGCCGGTGTAGATCGCGTAATTTCAGTAGACTTACATCAAGGTCAGATTCAAGGATTCTTTGATATTCCCATTAATCATCTAACCGCTTTGCCACTTTTTGCCAACTACTTTACCGATAAGAACCTGCGTAATCTTTGCGTCGTCTCGCCTGATGTCGGTCGTGCTAAAGCTGCAAAAAAACTTAGTGAACTTCTAGATGCAGATTTAGCTATCATGCACAAATCGCGCCCAGAACACAACCAAGCCGAAGTCTCTGATGTCATTGGTCGCGTTAAAGGCAAAAACTGCATCATAAATGACGATATGATAGACACTGGTGGCACCATAGTGGCATCTATCACCAAGCTCTTAGAGAAAGGTGCAGCCTCTGTTCACGTCTGCGCCACTCATGGTTTGTTCTCTGGTAAGGCTTACGAAAATCTAGAGGCATCTGGTGCAGAAGAAATAGTTGTTACAGACACCGTTCCTGTTCCACGCGTAAGACAAAAAGGCAAAATTCAAGTCATTAGTGTCGCTCAACTGTTATCTACAACCATCAACAATGTTTTTTATGAGACATCTGTAAGTGAGCTTTTTGACCCTGACTTTCAGCTTTAAAAATTGCTTATTAAGTCGCACTCACATATTATGCCGCAATTGCTTACTCGGCCGCATATTTAATACATATTGGAGATTATTTGGCATCACTATTATCTAAAACAGCAAACTGGCTGGTAGTTGGTTTGGGAAATCCAGGAGCCGCCTACGAACATACGCGTCATAATGCCGGCTTCATGGCTATCGAAAGACTTGCTAACGAATGGCAAACAAACTATTGGAAGCTACGCTCAAGCGCGCTATGTTCAGAAGTAAAGTTAGCTTCGCCTAACAACACTAAAACTAAAAACCCTGAAATAAATAGCGATCAGCTTATTGCCTTGGCAAAACCGCAAACCTATATGAATCGCTCGGGGCAGGCCATCAAGGGACTACTAAAACACTATCATGCTAGCATAGATCGCTTGATTGTTATTCACGACGATTTAGACATCCCTAATCAGGTTATACGTATAAAACTTGGCGGCGGTCATGGTGGACATAATGGCCTTCGCGATATTAATGACGCCTGCGGGGCAAACTATATTCGCGTGCGCATTGGTATTGGTCGTCCCCCAGGTGCTATGCCAGCCGACCGTTTTGTTTTACAATCGCTTTCGCAAGCACAACAAGATGAGCTAGAGGTAACCGCAGCAATGGCAGCTATGGCGGTGAAAACTATTGTTAGTGAGGGTGTAATAATGGCTCAGAACAACTTTAACAGGGAAAGCACCAATTAAAACATCCGGCATTCAGATTTTTCACGCAACCAAAGTGCGCATCAAAAAAAATATTTAAGCCACCTGCAATTAATGAGTGCTTTTTTCATACTCCATCTAAAGCATATGACGCAACACTAAGTAATGTTATGGCACTGCGCAGATTAATATCGCAAAAGCACCACAATAGCACTAATGCTTTACGATAAGCTATCTAGATACGATTGCAAGATAACAGCAGCCGCCACCATATCTATACGGCTACGTATAACATGCAAGCTATGCCCTTGTTCGGTCATAATGCGTTTGGCTTCTGTAGAGCTATGTCGTTCGTCCCAATAAATTAGCGGCAAATCTAGCTCGTAGGCGATTGCTTCTGCTGTTTCGCGAACACTTGCCGCCTGACCATACTCATGTCCGTCTAGCGAGATGGGCAAACCCACAAGAAGCTTTTCCGGCTCGTAATCTTCTATGATACGCTTAAAAGCTACCTTTGGTTGTTCGATTTCATGTTTGCTTAAAATACATAGAGGAGTTGCTATCGTAGCAGAATAATCGCTGATGGCAACGCCGGTGTTCTTCTCACCAATATCTAATGCTAGTATACGCATATGCTATCACTCCCATTCTTTTGCAGCTGACAGAGCAGCATCTAAGCCGGCACAGTCCTTTCCTCCTGCCTGAGCCATAGCAGGCTTGCCGCCACCACCGCCCTTTATGTGACCAGATATTGCCTTAATCATAGCATTGGCATTAAAACCTGCCAAAACTGCAGCTTCGTTGGCAGCGGCTAAAATCAGAGGGCAGCCTTCGTCAGTTATAGTTCCTAAAACAATGGCAAGACCGGTTTTGCCAATGTTGGTTGCATCTGCTCTTTGGCGGAAAAGATCCCATAGCGACCTTAAAGCGTCTACGTCTAATCCATCTTTGCGCATCACCACCAAAAGATAGCCGCGCCCCAAAGTATCGTTGGCAGCAGCTAAAAGTTCGTCTACTGTATCACTCATCGAGCCACTACGCACGGCTTTTAGCTCGCGCTCTGCTTCTGCGCACCTTGCCTTTAATTGTTCAATGCGCTCCTGAAGTTCTGTCGGAGCACACTTAAGAGCAAAAGCGGCGTCGCGCAATGTATCCTGAAAACGATTCATGTAGTCTATGGCATAGTTGCCTGTAACAGCCTCTATGCGGCGCAAGCTAGAACCTACACTAGATTCGCTGCGAATTTTCATCATGCCAATCTGTGCCGCATGCTTAACATGAGTGCCGCCACAAAGCTCACGTGAGTTTGGACCTACGCTTAGCACGCGCACGACGTCGCCGTACTTCTCGCCAAAAAGGGCTGTAACACCTAACGATCGAGCTTCGTCTAGGCTTGTCTCATAAGCATCAACCAAATGATCTTCAAGAATCATTTTGTTAACAAGTGCCTCGATATCGCGAATCTCGCTTGTACTTACAGCAGCAAAATGAGTGAAGTCGAAGCGCAAATGATCTTCTGCCACCAAAGAACCAGCCTGCCTAACATGGTCTCCTAAAACTACACGCAAGGCGTAATGCAAGAGGTGAGTAGCTGTGTGGTTGCGCTGGATATTCTGACGTCGCGCATCATTAATAGTAGCTGTAACTGTGTCGCCAACTGCAAGCGAAGCTGTAGCACGACCTATGTGAATATAGAGGTGTTTATCAAAAACTTTGGTGTCCTCTACCAAAAAAGTTGGCTGAGTTTCGCTTGTTGTACCTTCGTAGTTACTTACAGTGCCGGCGTTTTCGCTTACAGTGCCGGCGGCTTCGTTTACCGTGCTCGCGACTTCGTTTACAGTGCTCGCGACTTCGTTTACAGTGCTCACGGCTTCAATAGACGCCTTAGCGTTTTCGGTTGACTGCCTAACATCAATACGGCCGCTGTCGCCAACCTGCCCGCCCTTCTCACCATAAAAAGGTGTGCAATCTAAGATGACATGCGCCTCAACGCCGCTATTGATATGCGATACTTGCTCGCCATCTACCACAATAGCCAAGATTTTTGCGCTGGCACTTGTGTGAGTGTAGCCCGTAAAGTTTGTATATCCAAGTTCGCGAACGATATCGGCATAAACCCCCTGATAAGTTCCCCAAGCATCGTCCTTAGCGTGAGCGCGGGCGCGTTCGCGCTGCTTAGACATTAAAGCTTCAAAGCCCTCACGGTTAACGCTTATGCCCTTCTCACTGGCAATTTCTATTGTTAGCTCTATAGGAAAGCCAAAGCGGTCATGAAGCTCAAACGCGGTGGCGCCATCTATAACAGCATCATCTGTCTTGCTAACATCAAGCAAATGTTGGTCTAGATAGCTTTGCCCCTGCCTAAGCGTGGCGGCAAATCTTTCTTCTTCTGCTAAAACAATGCGCTCTATTAAAGCCTGATTTTCTAGGAGTTCGGGGTAAGCATCGCCCATCTTGCTAATGGTTAGGCGAACAAACTCCACTAGAAATGGCGCCTCGATACCCAAAAGCTGACCATAGCGCATAGCACGGCGCAACAATCGGCGAAGCACATATCCCCGCCCCTCGTTAGCGGGCAAGATGCCATCGGCTATCATAAATGTTAAAGCGCGGCTGTGGTCGGCAACTATACGCATGCCTAAATCATCGCGCTCTTCTACACTTGTAGGGGCTTGTCCTGGCAGCAAGAAACGGTTGCCGTATGTGCGATTACTAAGGCGCTCAGCAACAGCTATAAGGCTACGCAGTATGTCAGTTTCGTAGTTGCTTTGCACGCCTTGCAATATAGCAATAGTGCGTTCTAGACCCATTCCGGTATCGATGTTTTTCTTGGGAAGTTCTACAAGAGTGCCATCTTCTTGACGGTCGAATTGAGTAAAGACGCAATTCCAAAACTCTAAAAAGCGATCGCATTCACAACCTGGACCACAGTTGGGACTGCCACATCCAAACTGCGGGCCTTGATCGTAGTAAAGCTCGCTACAAGGACCGCAAGGACCTGTTGGGCCTGCTACCCAAAAATTATCCTCGGCGCCCAATTTAACAATATGGTCGTCAGGTACACCAAGAGATTTCCAAATGTTAATGGTTTCCTCGTCATCTAAATAAACAGAAAAATATAGGCGTTCGGGCGCAAAGCCAAGCTCACGAGTAGAAAACTCGTAGGCCCAAGCACACATTTCTTGCTTAAAGTAACTACCAAAAGAAAAGTTGCCTAACATCTCGAAAAAACTCTGGTGACGACCTGTAGTACCAATGATATCAATGTCTGTGGTGCGAACGCACTTTTGCACTGTTGTAGTGCCCACATAAGGTTTCTCTAACTGCTTTTGCTGTAAGAAATAGGGTTTAAATTGCACCATACCCGCGCTAGTAAGCAGCATCGATGGATCGTCAGGTATCAACGAAGATGATGGCACGCGCTTGCAGCCCTTCTCTTCAAAAAAACGTAGATACTTTTCTCTTAGCTCAGCGCTCTTCATCGCTTGTATCTCCTTGTTCGTTATTGTCTTCTTCTATTTTGACATGCTCAGTTATAGATTGCTCTATTGTGGGATGCTCTATTGTGGATTGCTCGATGGTTGCATGGTCGATTTTGGGTTGCTCTATAGTGGCGTGTCCAATGGTGGCATAGTCGGCTTTGGGTTGCTCTATAGTGGCGTGTCCAATGGTGGCATAGTCGGCTTTGAGCGTCTCGGGAACAATTTTTTGCTGGTCGGTTTTGGGCGCTTCATCGCCTACAAACGCGTCGTTAGCAATGGGAATATCATCGCCTACAAACGCGTCGTTAGCAATGGGCGCCTCATCATCTATGCTAGCTTGTTCTAATGCTAGCTTATCATCATCAAGCTTTTTGCGTTTACGTGGCTTACGCCTGGGAACAAATACAGACTCTAGGGCACGGCGCTCGTGTTCGCCCATCTCTACAGCTAACAGCTTGGCATTAGTGCCATCAAAGGCAGGATCGTCTTCCTTTGCAGACTTGCCTTTAAAGAGTGCGCCATTGCGCGAGACAATGCGTCTGCCTGTTCGTTTCTCGAAATAATAAACAAAAATTGTCTTCATCGCAGCGGTAAGTGGGACGGCACAAAGGACGCCAAAGAAACCACCAATTGCCGCGCCTGCCAAAAGGGCAATAATTACAACGCTTGGGTGCAAGGCAACATTTCCAGACATCACGCGCGGCGTAATAAAGTTATCGGTTAAAAACTGTGGCACAACAGTACCCGCAATGGCTAAAATTGCTGTAAGAGGCGAGACAAAAATGCCCAGCAGCGCGGCAAAAGCGGCGGCAATCCAAGGCCCAATAAAAGGAACAAAATTCATTAGACCTGTGAGCATGCCAAGCACCGCAGGATAAGGCAGACCGATGAAATAATAGCAAACGCTCGCCATGATTCCAGTGCAAATAGCGGCAACCACCATGCTTTTTAGGTAACCGCCTAGCGAACGCGAAAGCGCACTGGCTATAAAACGCACATCTGTCTGAAAGCGCGGGCCAACTAAAATCATCACCTCGCGCGAAATATGGGGTAAGTCCATAAGCACCCAAAATCCCACAATGACCGAGACTAGTACCACAAAAAGAGCGTTGGCTATGCTTCCCGTAAGCCCAATGATGCCACTGGCAGACCCAGACGCCAAGGATGTCGCGAACTTAGAAATCTCACCACCAATGCTTAGGATAAACTGTTGAACCGTGCTATCCTCTATAAGGTTGTGATAGCGCTCGTAAAGTGAACGAAAAAACTCTCCGGCCGCGTTAACATACCCAGGCATTTGCTCTGCAAGACTGGCGAACTGCTCTGCCAAAACAGGCAGAATTAAAAGTAGGATGATGGCCAATGACGCAATGGCAATGCAGTATGAAATCGCAGCTCCAAGGGCACGTGGCACATTATGACGCTCTAGCCATGCCACAGGCACTCTAAGCAAAAAAACTAAAAATGCCGAGAACAAAACGATGGCAACAGGCGTAAGCACAAGTTCGATAGCATTAATGCAGCCCCAAAGAATAATCGCCACGCCAATGATTGCCCATGCCAGATAGGCAACACGCTTAGATTTAAACAGTCTTTCTGTCATAGTCACGACTCATCTGCAGGTATTACCGCACGGCCCACATCAGACGCAGACGCGGGGGCAGAATAAGCAGTTTTATCTGGAGTAAAATCATATAAGTAATAGGCATCCTTAGGCACAGTCTGTTCGGTATCGGAATTAATGCCTGTATAGCTGATGTCTGTTTGGGCAATGCCAATAGCGCCCGCTTGCATGGCTCCAAAAGTGCCCGCTTGCATGGTGTCAAGGGCTCCTGCTTGGTTGGTTCCAATAGCGCCCGCTTGCATGGTGCCAAAGGCTCCTGTTTGGTTGGTTCCAAAAGCGCCTGTTTGTGTGGCTCCAAAGGCTCCTGTTTGGGCAGCGCCTGCAAAACCTGACTGTCCAAAACTTGCAGAGCCGCTTTCGCTAAAGACGCCTTCGCCCTCGTCTGGCTCGAAGTCTGGCTCGAAATCCATAGCAGCGCCGGGTACAGTAGCAAATGCAGATGTCGAGAAGGACGCAGGCTCTGGAACCTTAGCGGCGACCGCCTCATATTGGGCGCTTTTAACATCAGCCAATGCCTCTTTAAGCTCATCTTCAGATAAAGTGTCTTGCAAGTTGCTGCCCTGATTCTGAAGTGGTGAGCTGCTTGCGGCAGCGGCGCTTGATACTGCAGTGCTTGATATTCCTGCGTTTGACGTTACGGAACTTGAAACTGCGGCGCTTGATGTAATTTCGCTTGGTGTTACGGCGCTTGATGCTGCAGCATTCGAAGTAATTTCGCTTGACGCAAAAGCAGAATTTGCAAAGCTGTCCTGAGCATTATTAGACTGCGTTTCATTAGAAGTGGCCGCTGGCAAGCTCTCTGTGCCATCGCCAAAAGCGTCCAGTTCTGCAGCTGCCCTTGCCGCAAGCACTTTCTGATTCGCCTCCTGTTTTTCTCGTTTACCACTAAAGATACCGCGCACCTTCTCGCTGGCAGAATTTAGCAAGTTTAGCGGGGTATCGGTAATCTCGGCTACCTTACCCACGGCGCCACTGGCGACATCGGTAACATCACTGATGTCAGAAAGAATCTGATCGGCACGCATAATCTCTAAGTTAACCGCGTCAACGGTTAAAGAGACACGTTCTAATAGTGGATCCATACGCTGAATAGCAGGTTGCGCAGAATCTATGGTTTTGTTAACCTTCGCTATAGTTGGCTGCAGATCATCTAGCGTCTTATTTAGCTTGCCCGTCGTACGAATCAGGTGAATAGCCAAGGCTATTAACGACGCGACTAGCAAAATTAAAGCGAAATATAACATCGGCAAAAGTACATCAGTCATAACTGCTCACTTTCATGCATCTTCATGCATTACCCTCGATTGCTTGTTTTTTTGCCCCCCGGGTAAACACCAACCATAGCGCATTAAGAGCGTAATTTTAATGCATCAAGAACGTATCTGTAATGCAGTAATGGCGCGCTCGCAGTGCATTGACGCACTTGCAATGCATTAACACACTCACAATGCAAAAGGCGCACTTGCAATGCAATAAGAGCATGTTTTTAGGCAATGACTTTCGTCCACCAAACATCGCAGCTGTTAAGGTTAACAGCCAAAACGCTTTGCTCTACGCTCAAAATAAATTAATTGGTGTTTCCCTAGAGCGATAGTTTAGAGAATAGATACAATGATAGCAGACTAGAAGGCAAATGGCGGGCGG
Organism: Coriobacteriales bacterium; assembly: GCA_031256715.1. GTDB lineage: Bacteria > Actinomycetota > Coriobacteriia > Coriobacteriales > UBA8131 > JAIRQA01. The sequence goes on from JAIRQA010000034.1 coordinate 28,450, forward strand.
AAGATTGCATTTTGGGTTACAATCGCGCTAATTAAGCCTGCTGGTGTAACATCAAATGCCGGATTGAATACTGCCGCTCCCGAAACCGTCCCTGCAAGCCAAGCATCAAAAGCATAACCACCACCCTTACGGGCAATATCTAACTGGTGACCATTTTTAATTACCAGCTCAGACGCGCCGTTACATGTAAGCAAATCCAACGCTTTAAACTGGTTTTTGTCTTGCGGTAAAATTACGCCAGATGCAGCTACGCCGGCTATCTCGCGTCCATCGCGCTGCTCTATTGTCACAGCAGCGCCATTTGGCGACTGTGCATCTATTGTAGATCGCGGCGCAACAACATAAAATGGCAAGCCATAGTGATTGGCAAGCACAGCTAACGACAAAGTACCTATTTTATTTACTGTATCGCCATTAGCACAGATGCGATCAGCCCCCACAATAATACTTGTGGCCAACCCATTGCTCATTACAGTGGCAGCCATACTGTCGGTAATCAGTGTTGCTGGCACGCCGACACAAGTTAACTCCCACATGGTTAATCTGGCACCCTGGTTCACAGGACGTGTCTCTGTAACCCAGAGGTGCTGGATAATATCGCGCTCGTATGCCGAGTAAATTACACCTAATGCAGTGCCATAAAAAGCTGTTGCCAAAGAGCCGGCATTACAGATAGTTAGCGGACTTGCACCCAGTTTAAGCTCTGTAGCACCCAAGCTACCCATGGCACGGTTTGCTGCCTCGTCGTCTTTAGCCATTTGCTGAGCATATACTAGCATGCTATCTTTTATTTTTGCTAGCTTGCTAGCGTTATCTATGCTTTGCTGCGCCACTATTTTATTTAATTCTTGTTGCACGTGTTCAAGCATGCTTTGCGCGCCCCATGCTAGATTCACAGCCGTAGGACGCCAGCTACTTACCTCGGCAACAGCCGCTTGCAGTTTAGCAAGAAACTCATTTTCTGGTGCCGCATCTAATGCCGCGGTATCATTAGCAACGTACGAATCATCAAATTCATTTACTGCCCAAATTGCCAAAGCCATTGCCGCCGTTACGCCTAAAGCAGGAGCGCCGCGCACAGCAAGCGATTGCACGCAGGTGCGCACTCCCTCTAATGTACGACAACAAAGAATGTCACCTTGCAGCGGCAAGCGCGTTTGGTCTATAAGATAAAGTCCCCAGATGCCATCTGACTTGTCTTGTTCTAGCCAAATGGTACGCGGCAGATTCTGAAAATTTAATTTTGCCATACTTAGCTCCATCCCGCCGCAACGCGGCGGCACAAAAAGTTATGAAAGATTGTTAATCTCTCACACTTTACCTTAGCAAAAGTTCACCAAATTAAATACGTCATTTCGCTAGCGATAATTGTTAAATTGCAGAGGCTGCCCGTAGTCTTGTTCTTTAACAAAAGTTATCACCTCTTGCAAAGCATCTCGTGATGGCGAGAAAACCCTCAACTTGTCACCCTCAATTTGCACTTTAACATTCTTATACTTTTGAGCACGAATATCTTTATTAATCTTGCCAGAGGTGTCTTTATCTATGCCAGCAATTATGTCGCCAAAAATGCGAATTGTCATACCAGTTGCAGACTGAGGTTCACCCCAACGCACAGCAGCCAGATCGATTTTGCGATGCACAAGCTTGGTATTAAGCACATCTTTAACCTGATTTGCCACAAACTCGCTAGGGGCGCTTAACGTAAAACGGCCTTTGGTTTTATCTAGCTCTAAGCTGGCGTTACTATCTTTTAAATCATAACGCTGAGTTAACTCTTTACGAGTCTGCTGAAAGGCGTTATCTACCTCTTGCATGTCTACCTCAGAAACAATATCAAAACTACTATCTTTTGCCATCATTTACTCCATTCTGTCGTCTGGCAGCGACACAAGACTACATGAAAGATTGCTAAACCTCTTATACTTTGCTTCATTGTGCTACCACACAGCTTATTTCATTTTACAGCTCTGCAGCGGCACAACCTAGTTGCAAAAGCTTATTACGAAAGCTTGTCATGAAAGCTTGTCGTCAAAGCTTGCTTGGAAGGCTTGCTTAGAAGTCTTGTTATGAAAGCTTGCTTAGCATCTCACGATTTTCATACTATTCATATCATAGCATTTAACACGTCTTTGCGACCTTAAAGCTCATGAACGCTTAGAAATTTTACACAGGCTGCCATGGACACCTGTCTGTGTCCCCATTACAATATTAGTCCAGCCATAATCCTTTAAATGGATGTGGAAAATCAATCCGTAGGATTGAATTGATTTTCCACTCTAACAGCGCGTGGTACACATGCGTTCGTCTTGGGTTAT
>JAIRQA010000106.1 GCA_031256715.1 Coriobacteriales bacterium
GCCAATGCTTCGCTGCTGATGCTTCCATCATCACTAACAACATTACCTACTTCATCTACGATCTGTCCGACTTCGTTGGTTGAAAGGCTTGATGAGCTAGTCTGCCTAACATACATGCCTTGGGGAACACGTCCATCAACTAGCTCTGTTTTAATCTCGTCAGCAGAAATGGATTTAAAGGCTAAGCCCTCGTTAATGTCTTGATCTGAAACTATCTGACCTGTTTCTAAGGCTGAAGTGATTGTTGTATCGGCTATGGTGGTTAAGTCTACAAATTCCAAAACACCTGTCTGACCTATAGTCTCAAGAGCCTGCGTTTGATCGACCACACCAGGTATTTGCACCATAAGTTGGGTAGTGCCTTGCAACTGAACGCTTGCCTCACTGGCTCCAAGAAGGTTTACACGTCTTTCTACAATCTCGCGAGCGCCTTGCATCTCTTCGGCAGACGGTATCGTTCCATCTACCTTGCTAGCTTGCATGACAACAGAAAGACCGCCTTGAACATCAAGACCTTGCTTGATTTTTTCGGCAGGCGGCGAAAACATAAATATAGAACCAGCCATTAATACGACCAGCAAAATGAGCAAAACTACATGATTTCGCGTTTTTGCAGGACGCTTCTTCGGTTTAAATCGTCTGTCGGGCATCTCATCCCCTCGTTGTTCGTTTACACTACTTGTAAATCCGGGTGCCCCCGGTTTCATTCTGAACATTATAGCGTTTCCAGAACTTTTTGTTTTTGGAGAACTGAACGGCCGGATTTGGATGAGCGCTAATTAGCTTTGCGTAAAGCTCTTCTAACTACCCATGAAGCGCATGCCGCAAAGATAACCAATAAGCAAAATGATATACGGATGAACAATATAATAAACGTAAAAGAAATACTTGCCACTAAATCCCTTCTTGCCATTGTAAAGACATATAAACGGGATTGCGAGGAACATGTAATGCTGGTTGATTCCAAAGTATGATATAAAATAGCCTGTATCAAGACCCATGGGAAAACGCGCTAGAATGGCAAAGGCAACAAGCGAGACAACTTTTAATGATTTATTTGGAAGCCAATAGAAAAGCAGTCCAAGAATAATAAACAGTGGCGTATATTCTACAGACAAAATGCTGGGAAAGAATACCTTGATCAACTGCATACCTAAAGTTGCTCCAGGCCCCATATCACCAAAAGCAGACACAGCCTGATTGTTTAACAATACTTCGTAAAGAATGGCGGGAATGACACAAACAGCTATAAGCGTGGCGGCAACTAAAAAACTATGCAGATGCTTTTCTTCGCGCCAGGAGCGAATGCATTTCTCGACACAGTGAATTATGATTACTGTGTACATCATCGTTGGAAATATATCGCCTACAAGATGAAAACCAATGTATGAATTAAACTGGGAATTCATAAATACCAACAATAACAAACAAACTGCGTTACCAAGAAACAAGCGAAGTATGTATTTAACGCGACTTTGTGTGTGTCGCGCCCCTTCAGCAACCATAAATAGAAATATAGGAGCAGCAATACGTCCTATGATATGCAATGTAGTTTCATAAGAAGACACAATGGGAGCTTCGAACAAGTACATGGCAATATGGTCAAAGGTCATAGCAACTAAGGCGATTATTTTTAACCACCATGCATTTATGCAGACAAGTCTAGCTAAGTCTGATTCATTAAACCTGTTCCAGAGTCCTCTAACGCTGCTCATAGAAAAATCCTCCAGTCGACACCTTCCTCTCCTACATATTTTCGTTTAGGAGAGGAAGGGAATAAATTAACAAACCAGAAAATAATTAATGTTTGACTGTTGCCGAACCATGAACAGAAACATAGCTTGCGGTCGCTCTAAAATAAATTGCGTATGTATGACTTGTGTTCAAATTATAAAAGTACATGGAGCCACACTTAAAAGCAGATGTAGTTATGTCCGATACAGTAAATGTAGCTACTGTTGCACCAGTTACACGATCGTAGCATCCAATAATCATTCCAGAATTTCCGCCGCTAACTGAAACGTTATAGTCAACATAAATCCTTGCCGATGAGTTTGAGTAAAAAAAGTAATTTGTATATAAGTTGCCAGCGTTTGTTACTTGCACAAGTGAAGCATTGTAATTTGATGCTCCAAGATTCCAATACGTTGACGGAGGAACTAACCCACGTAGCCTTAACGTTGCACCATTAAGAACTGCATCATACTGGGTCTCTGGCGCAGTTATCGTCGCAGACTCAGCTGACCCTGGCTCCATGCTCGTATCAAGGGAATCGCCATAAGCTGCCATCGGAAACATAGCGAACATGACTCCAATAATCAATAATACGGAAAGTGCATTTTTTCTTAAAACCCTCATGTTAGTGCTCCTCTCAAGAAATTTTTCCACAAAATTAGGAATTAAAAAATATAATTAATCTCCGTAAAGAATATTACCATACTCTGTGCATTCAAATACAGCGCGTTCTGTTAAATATGCCAGAACAAAATCAACAATTAATCAACGCATTTGATTACATGTCTTTCGCCGATACGTCATTTTCTTTGCTATCGGAAGTTTGTTTGCGAGGGGTTTACCTGGTCTTTTAAAATGACATCATGGGCGCCGCCTTCTACAATAGAAGTAGAAGATATCAAGGTTAATTTAGCTTTATCCTGAAATTCGGCTATAGAAAGCGCACCACAATTGCACATGGTAGAGCGAATTTTTGCCATAGTTAAAACAACATTGTCCTTAAGCGGTCCGGCATAAGGAACATAGGAGTCTACGCCTTCCTCAAATGTAAGCTTTTGCGCAGATGCCTGATAAGCGTTAGGTTTGTCGGAAAAATTGCCAAGACCAGCACCGCTTTTACCTGCCAAAGCACCCTCATGTGTGTAGCGCTGCCAATTGCGGGCGCGCGCTGAGCCTTCTCCCCAATATTCTTTTACATAGGAGCCGTTAACATTTACACGATTGGTGGGGCTTTCGTCAAAGCGAGCAAAATATCTGCCTAGCATCATAAAGTCGGCACCCATAGCCAGTGCAAGTGTCATATGGTGATCGTATACTATACCGCCATCAGAACAAATAGGGATATAGATACCGGTCTCTTTAAAATAAAGGTTGCGTTCATTGGCAACTTCTATGACGCTTGTGGCCTGTCCGCGACCTATACCTTTCTGTTCGCGGGTTATACAAATTGAACCACCGCCAATGCCTACCTTAATAAAGTCGGCACCAGCATCTGCCAAAAAGCGAAAGCCTTCGCGGTCGACAACATTTCCGGCGCCAACAGGGACATGCTCTCCGTATTCGCGCTTAATCCACTGGATTGTTCTTTGTTGCCATTCGCTAAAGCCTTCAGAAGAATCTATGCAAAGAGCGTCAGCACCAGCTGCGAGCAAAGGCCCTGTTCTATCTTCATAATCGTGAGTGTTAATGCCTGCTCCCACCAAATAACGTTTTTTGTCATCTAAGACTTCATTGGGATTTTCTTTGTGCGAATCGTAGTCTTTGCGAAACACCATATAAAGCAAGCTATCGTCTTGGGCAACAACCGGCAAGGCGTTTAACTTATGATCCCAAATGATGTCATTGCATTCTTTAAGGCTTGTTCCTGCCAAAGCAGTAACTAGCTTATCTCGCGGCGTCATGAACTCGGTGACCTTTGTGTCTAAAGACATACGACTGGGACGATAATCACGGCTAGTAACTATACCCAAAACCCTACCATTTGCCGAACCATCATGAGTGACAGGCATCGTAGAATGCCCACTTTTCTCTTTAAGTTCCAAGACATCAGCAAGAGTGTTGTCTGGCCTAAGGTTAGAGTCACTAGGAACAAAACCTGCCTTATAGTCTTTTACGCGTGCTATCATGTTTGCCTCGTTTTCTATAGACTGTGAGCCATAGATAAACGACATGCCACCCTCTCTGGCCAATGCGATGGCCATGGTGTCATTAGAAACAGATTGCATAATAGCAGAGACCATAGGAATATTTAACTTGATGGCAGACTCTTCTCCCTTTTTAAAACGAACTAAGGGAGTAGAAAGGTCTACTGCCTGTGGCGTACAGGCAGATGATGAGAAGCCGGGAACCAGCAGATACTCGTTAAATGTGTGCGCTACCTCGTCATAAAAATATGCCATCTGTTGGCTCCTTTCAAGTTATGGTGCTACTGTCACCATCTTCCATTTACTTGTTATATTTAGCTAGCATAATAGTAAGCTAGCTGAATAGCTATTCATCAGTAATCTCTAGCCCATCTATGTAGCCATCTGTCACGTGCATGGCATCACAAAAAGGCTTATTTAGCGATTCGCCACAACGGCAAAGCGCATAGCGGTTACGTCTCTCATACTCTACACCTTCGGCAGAAAACAACCGTATGCCTCCTTGTACATAAAGACAGGCCGAAACCCCACGTTCAGGGTCTTGCAGCAGGCTAATTTTTGGCTCTAAAGCAGGTTCTATTTCTTTATTGCTATTCGACTTATCGTGCTGAACAAGTCTGCCTGCCGGACACTCGTTAGCAGCAATAATTGCCTCTTCGCGAAACTTCGGATCAGCAGACTTCTCTGTAAGCGTCCAAACATCACCATCTTCGCGATGACAAAAGCGCGCAAAAGCACAGCGCGAATCATCATAAAGATCCAGAGTAGAACCAGCAAAAACTTCTACGCGCTCATTAAAAGGCCTTACAGAAGCGCACTCTGTGCCATCAAAGTTAGCGTGCAAATGGCTGCCATCACAAAATGGCGGGTTTTTGCTTTTGCCGCAGCGACAAAGCGCATAGCTTTCCTTAGTTAAAAAGTCCTTGCCCTGTGTGTAAACACGGTTGTGGCCTTCTGTTTTCATTATTAGCTCTGTTAGAGGTACAGAGCCACTTACTAGGTACGGACCATCCTTAACAATACTAATCCTTGCATCAATTACGTCAGTGCTCATTTCGCACCCCTCCAATCTGTTGCGCTGCGCCTTGTGTTGGCGCAGCTATTGCCCACAAAACTAAAAAACACTTCTTGCTAAAAACTACTCGTCAAAAGAGCCGCCCTCGTCTTCTATACGAATTTTAGCACGTTTGATTTTACCACCTATTGTCTTTGGTAGCTCGCTCACAAATTCTACAATACGTGGATACTTATATGGAGCCGTTGTTGTCTTAACATATTCTTGTAACTCACGCCGCAGATCATCTGTTCCTTCATAGCATTTGGCTAAAATCACCGATGCTTTCACAACGTTACCACGCACATCGTCAGGAGCAGAAGTAACCGCACACTCTACAACTGCGGGATGCTCTATAAGCACGCTTTCTACCTCAAATGGGCTAATGCGATAGCCAGAGCATTTAATAACATCATCATCGCGTCCCACAAAAGTAAAATAGCCATCCATATCGCACCAGGCCACATCATGTAGGTTATAGTAGTCTTTTCCTACTGCTTCTAAAGTGCGCTTAGGATCGCGATAATAGCCCACAAATAAACCTGGCGGATAAGCTTCTTTAAGGCCAGTCACGCAAATATTGCCTTCGTCGCCTGTTGGCACGGCAATACCATCATCGTTTAAAAGCTTAATATTTAGTAAAGGCGATGGTTTACCCATAGAGCCTGGACGAGGCTGTATCCAAGGAAATGTTGCCAATAGCACAGGACCTTCGCTTTGCCCAAATCCCTCACGTATCACTTTGCCCGTTGCTGCCTGCCATTGACGTGTAACCTCGGCATTTAATGGTTCTCCTGCTGTAGAAAAGTTCTGCACGGAACTAAGATCAAACTGGCTTAAATCTTCTTGCAGCATAAAGCGATACATGGTTGGTGGAACACAAAATGTTGTAATGCGATATTGTTCAATTTTTGCTAAGAGCTTCTTAGGATCAAAACGCAAGGCGTCATAAGCAAAAATGGTTGCGCCTGCAATCCATTGTCCATAAATTTTGCCCCAACCAAATTTTGCCCATCCGGAATCTGTAACCGAACAGTGCAATTTGTCTTCCTGAACCTGTTGCCAGTACTTGGCGGTAAGAATGTGTCCCAAGGGATGTACAAAATTATGGCAACACATCTTAGCCAAGCCAGTGGTACCGCTAGTAAAATATATGAGCATGATATCATCATTGCATGTAGCGTTTACGCCACAAGGTCGCTTAAACTCGATTGCAGCATCATTAAGTATCTTGTGCCACTGATCCAAAAAAATCAAATGCTTTAAACTTTTACAGTCATCTTTGGCGGAATTAATTTGCTCGATCACATAATTGTCGTCAAGGGCGATTATGGCCTTAACATCTGCAGCATTGGCGCGATAAATAATGTCTTTGGCGGTAAGCTGAGTGGTTGCCGGAATAATGATGGCACCTAGCTTATGTAGGGCAACGGCAGTGACCCAATACTCCCAACGTTGACGCAACATAACTAAAACTACATCGCCCTTGCCTATGCCCTTAGCACTTAGACCATTGGCAAGCTTAGAAGAGAGTTGTGAAATTTGCGTAAACGTTAGTCGCTTCTCGTCATTATTATCGTCGCACCAAACCAAGGCAAGTTTGTCTGGTTCTGCGCGCGCCCATTCGTCTACAACATCAAAGCCAAAGTTAAAGTTATCCGGCACATTAATGCGAAAATTAGCGTAGAAATCCTCGTAAGAGCTAAACTCTATGCGTGGACAATATTTTGCTAGTACATGATTCATTGTTTGTTTATATCTCCTCTTGCCTATGCCCTTGCCCTATAATCTCTTATAAATTCCCTTAAAGTCCTATGGAGCCTACAATTTATTACTTTGTCTTACGTTGTCTTACACTGTCTTACATTATCTTACATTATCTTACTTAGCATCTATTTGAGCCTCAGAGATTATTGTTACAAATGTGGCTGGCGTAACTGAGCCACAGCGCTGACCATGAGCAATCTTGGGATCAAAATATATACAATCACCAACATTAAGCTCAATCTCGCGGTCGGGAAAAACTAAGATGATGGTTCCGGCAATAACAAAGTTAAATTCCTGACCGTCATGCGAAACCAACTCTGCTGGCTCATCTTGAGGATCTAATGTTACCAATAAAGGTTGCATTACCTTGTGCGCATAGTTGTAAGCCAAGTCCTGAAAGTGATAACCAGGAAAACGATCAACCACCCTGCCCTCGCCTGCTCTAACAACTTGATACGTGCTTAAGTGCGCCGATGTCCCTGTTAGCAAGACGCCCATGTCTACCTTACAAACATTCGCAATATGCATTAAAAGCGAGGCAGGCACATCGAATCCTGTCTGTTCGTAGGCTTGGTAGTGTTCGCGATTAACACCAAGAAGATCTGCAAACTCATCTTGCGTATAACCAAGCGAATCGCGCAAGCCGGCAATACGCAAAGCTAGCTCTTTAAAGCGCTGGTCATCACCTAAAGCGCTAGTAACTGCCGCAAAAGACGCATTGATGTCTGTCATAGCTCACACTCCTTAGGGTCTAAAAACTCGTATCCCAAGGTTAAAGCCTGCTTGTTAAACTCAACCATCTGTGGTTTACTGGCAGGCACGCTCTTCTCGACAGCTATATTTAAAGATTCTAATGTCGAGAAACCCGTCATTCTTAACAACCTGCCAACCAAGATTATATTTGCCAAACCTTTTAAGCCATTGTCTTCTGCTAATTGCGTTGCCGGCAATGCAGAAAACTGTATATCATGGCGTGTGGGACAAACATCTACCATGGTGCGATCGACAATCACTGTGCCACCGGAAACAACGTCGCCAATAAAGCGCTCGTATGAGGGCAAATTCATGGCGATTAGTATGTCTGGGGCTAAAACTAAGGGTGAACCTATGGGTTCATCTGCAAGACAAACAGAGCAGTTGGCTGTACCTCCACGCATCTCTGGACCATATGATGGCAACCAGGAAAGCTCGCGACCATCTATAAGACCAGAATAGGCTATAACTTTACCGGCAAAAAGAATGCCCTGACCACCAAATCCTGCTAGCATAATATTATAATTTTGCATTATGCCACCGCCTTTGCGCTTGCAGCATTAGTCGCAATGTCTGCCACTTCTGCTGTTGCATCTTGTTCTGCAGCCACCGCCTTTGCGTCACTTGCGGCACTTGCTTGTTCTGCAGCCACAGCCTTTGCGTCACTTGCGGCACTTGCTTGTTCAGCAGCCACCGCCTTTGCGTCCTTATAAACACCCAAAGGATAATATGGCAACATGTTTTCGCGCAACCACTCAAATGACTTTGATGCTGTCATGCCCCAATTGGTTGGGCAGGTGCAAACAAGCTCAATGATAGTAAAGCCCAGTCCCTCTAGCTGATACTGAAATGCCTTTTTAATAGCCCGCTTTGCCGCGCGAACATTCTTGGGGCTATCTACAGTTACACGCTCTGCAAGTGCAACACCATCTAATGTGGCTAATAGCTCGCAGACACGAATGGGATAGCCGGCAGTTTTAACATCGCGTCCATATGGTGAAGTTTGTGTCACCTGTCCTGGCAAAGACGTTGGCGCCATTTGTCCACCAGTCATGCCATAGATGGCATTGTTAATGAAAATAACGGTAATATTCTCGCCACGTGTTGCGGCATGTATGGTTTCTGCCATGCCAATAGAAGCAAGGTCGCCATCGCCCTGATAGGTAAAGACTATACTTTCCGGAACAGAGCGCTTAATACCTGTTGCCACTGCCGGAGCCCGTCCATGCGCAGCTTGAACCATATCGCAGCTATAAAAATCGTAAGCACAAACCGAACAACCCACAGGACAGACACCAATGGTGTCACCGCCAAGCTGAAGTTCTTCTATAGTCTCGGCAACCATGCGCTGTACGATACCGTGCGTACAGCCTGGACAGTAATTTGTAATCTTGTCGGTTAAAAGACTACTGCGTTTAAAGAGGACTTCGCTCATTTTGGACCTCCTTCTGTTGCTATCAGTTTGCTTTTATAGGGCAAAAGCGAGAACTGCTCTCCTTTATCAGTCATACGAATAGCCTCAGCCACTTCTGCAGGGGTTGGCACAATACCGCCGGTGTGTCCAAAGAAGTTTACAGGCACCTTACCATTAACTGTTAGGCGCACATCCTCTACCATTTGCCCACAAGAAAGCTCTACAGTTAAAAACGCCTTAGCCTGAGGCAACAAATTTGCAATAGAGTCTTTAGGATACGGCCAAAGTGTTATTGGACGCACAAGACCTGCCTTTATACCCTGCTCACGTACTAGCTTAATAGCACTTCTGGCGATACGCGCTGCAGCGCCAAAAGCCACGACTATAATATCGGCGTCATCTGTTAAGACAAGTTCGGCGCGCTGCTCTTCGGCCTTTATCTTTGCATAACGTTGTTCGCGTTCTATAACGCTATCTTCAAGTTCTTGAGCCACAAGAAAAAGAGAGTTTACCGTATTATGCTCGCGACGATTCTTGTGCCCACAGGCTGCCCAAGGCTTTAATGGTAAATCTTCAGGAGTAATTGCTTCCGGCAATTCTACAGGTTCCATCATCTGACCCAATAGACCATCTGCTAAAATCATTGCCGGCATACGATACTTGTCGCCCAATGCAAACGCCAAAGACGCGTAGTCGCACATCTCTTGTACAGTTGATGGGGCAAACACCAAAACATGACCATCGCCATGGCCATTAGCGCGAGTTGCCATCCAGTAATCTGCCTGAGACGGCTGAATACCTCCCAAACCTGGGGCTCCACGTTGAACATTAACTATAAGAGCAGGAAGATCGGCACCAATAAGATACGAGATACCCTCTGCCTTAAGACTGATACCTGGAGACGACGACGATGTCATCACACGCACGCCGGCAGCAGAAGCGCCATAAACCATGTTAATCGCAGCTACTTCGCTTTCTGCCTGCAAGTAAACACCACCAATCTTAGGCATGCGCTTAGCCATATAGGCAGCCAATTCTGTTTGTGGCGTTATGGGATAGCCAAAGAAATGCCTGCAGCCAGCACGAATCGCCGCCTCTGCCAAGGCTTCATTGCCTTTCATTAAGACTTTTTCGCTCATAAATCACTCACCTCGTAACCGTGATAGCAACATCTGGACACATCAGCGCACAGCTTAAACAGGCAATGCACTTCTCTTGATCAGTACAATGCGCAGGGTGATAGCCTTTTTGTGTGATAATCTCGTTATCAAGCTGAAGAATGTCTTTAGGGCAAACTCCCACGCAAAGACCACAGCCCTTGCAGTAGTCGATATTTATGTCTATACGAGCCATATGGCCTCCTCGCAATCTGTCATTGATTCATTACATCCAAAAAGATTCATTAAGAACCTAAAAAGGTATCCGGATATTCTCTCATAGCACACACCGGTTGTGATAGCTTTAATTGCCGCGAATCGTGTAAGTTGCGTCAAACAGAGGTTAATCGGCACGCGTGGTCTTTAATGTTCAGAAAAACTAACGCTAATCTGTCACTTTTAGACATTATAATGTCGAGAAAAACAAACGCGAACGGCTATCATCGCACGACATACAAGACTACCAAAATCTGAGCCCATTTAAATCTTAACTGACTAGAGCTGAGCCCATTTAAATCTTAACTGGCTAGAACTTGACTCATTAAAATCTTAGCTGACAAAAGCTCGCTTAATTTAAATCTTAAGCTAGCAAATTCCTAGTCTGCCAAAGCAATAGCAGCTTGCCCAAAAGCTATGCAGCCATCGTTGGCTGGTAGTAATTTATGCGTTAATACTTTAAAACCTAATTGACGTAGCCTAGTTGGCACAAAGGTCGCCAAATAACGGTTCATAAAAACACCACCGCTTAAGGCGACAGTATTTATATTTGTTCGCATACGAATGCTATCACATACTATTAATATCATACTAGCAAATGCACAATGAAAACGATAAGCAATTTTAGCAACCGGCAACTCATTTGCTAAGTCGTCTAGAAGATTTTTAAGCAAATCTGCGGCATCTATCACTTTCGATTGCGGATCATAAATAAATTTGTAATTATTCGCAGCCATATCGCATTCGCTTAGCAAAGCGTTGTTCTCGCTTTGCAAAGTACCACAGTCGCTTGTCAGAGTGCTGCTATCGCCATAAAGATATTCGTAGATTGCCGCTTCAAGCTCAATGGCAGGCTGACCATCATATGTGGCATTAAGGCATATGCCCAAAATAGCGCTTATGGCATCAAAAAGCCTTCCGGCAGAAGTGGTTAAAGGTGAGTTAATGTTAGAGGAAAGCATCTTCTGCAAAATGTCGCAGGTTTTCTCTCCAAGAAAATTTAGCAGATTTGCCGCCGATTGATGTGTAAGCAAATCGTAAACTCTTAACAGCGAGTATGCCATTCTTGCCGGATGGCTTATAGCGGCAGCGCCTCCAGGCAAAGGGATTTCCCGAAGATGGGCAAAGCGCGAAAATCCTTTGTAGCTAGCAAGCAAAAACTCCCCTCCCCAAATGCTGCCATCGCTGCCATAGCCAGTACCATCAAAAGCAACTCCTATAACCTGCTCGTTTGTCGCTATATCATTTTCTGCCATCACAGCCGCAATATGCGCATGATGATGCTGCACAAAAGTTATATTAGAAGATTTTGCTTCGTTATTAATTTTGGGTTTTGCTTGTGCCACCTGCTCTTTAACCCAGTTAGAAGAAAAATAGTTTGGATGCATGTCGCATGCCCAGCTATCTTCTTGCAAGTTAAATAATTTACGATACAAAGCTATAGAGTCAGTGTAATTGGCAAAAGCACCTGCATTTTGTAAATCTCCTAAATGTTGAGAAACCCATGCCATGCCGCCATAGGCAAAGCAAAAAGTGCTCTTTTGATCAGCGCCAGCGGCTAAGACGCAATCCTGGGTTGCAAAAGACTTTGGTAAAGCTAATGGAACGGGAGCATAACCTCGCGCTCTTCTAAGCATATTTAGTTCGCCATTAATAACGCGAACAACGCTATCGTCATAACGGGATGTGATATCGCGGTTGTGATCTAAAAAGGCATCCGCGATGTTAGCAAGTATATCGTGCGCCTCTAAGACATCGGCTACAATGGGCTGCCCGCTAATGTTTGCCGATGTCATTACCAAAGGTCTGTCTACCGCTGACAACAAAAGATGATGCAATGGCGTAAACGGCAACATGACGCCCAACTCGTGAAGCGAACCAGCGACTGAATTGGCAATTATATTGCTTGGGTTTGGGTTTGGGTTTGGGTTTGGGTTTAGGTTAGGGCTTGGGTTTAGGTTTAGGTTAGGGTTTGGGGTAGGGTTTGGGTTTGGGTTTGGGTTTGGGTTTATGTTGGTGCTTGTGTTGGTGATTGCGTCTGTTGCGCGATAAGGCTTTCGTTTTAGTAAGACAATGGGACGGATGCTACCAACAAGCAGATCCTCCTCGACATTATTAACATTGCAAACCTCACGAAGAGAGTCTATTGTTGGAAACATTAAAGCAAATGGCTTGTGCGGGCGCCGCTTAAGGTGCCTTAACCTAGCAACAGCAGCCTCGTTAGTGGCATCTGTAGCCAGATGATAGCCACCAAGGCCTTTAATAGCAAGTATAGCCCCACTAGTTAGTAATTCGGCTGCACGCGATATGATCGTATCAGACTTAGACCTAGATGTTGCATGAAGAATATTATTATCTGGCAAGCTTAGGCTAATATGTGGGCCACAAGAAAAGCAGGCATCTGGCTGAGCATGAAAACGACGGTTGAGGGGATCTGCGTATTCGGTAGCACAGGGCTCACACATCGTAAAGTCTTGCATAGATGTTAATGGTCTATCGTATGGTAAGCCATTAATGATAGTAAATCGCGGACCACAGTTGGTGCAATTAATAAATGGATAATGAAAGCGGCGATCATTTGCATCAAAGAGTTCATGCAGACAATCTGAACACGTGGCAATATCTGGGGACACCAATGTGCGACTGTCGTTGTCGGACTTCGAGCTACGAATGCTAAAGCCTACGCAGTTTTCTGGCTTAGCGTCTTTTATGATGATGTCATCGATACTTGCGGCAGGCGGAGCCTGCAAAGGTAAATCGCAAATGAAAGCATCAATTTGGGTCGTGTTGCCTTGTAAATGCAGGTGCACTCCATCACTAGAGTTTAACACCCAACCAACGAGCGAGTGAGCTAATGCCAATCTATAAATAAAAGGTCTAAAGCCAACACCCTGAACGATTCCGGTGATATGTAAACGCTTTGCTATCAAAGTTTAAGCTAGCGACATCCGCTACAAAAAACGCCCCGTTGTAGTGGCTGTAAGTCTTCCATGCTTAACACCCTTTACACCAAGTATAGCCTCGGCAATAGCACGAACATCGGCACTGCGTCCACGCATTACTATGACCTCTAGGCAATTGTGAGCGTCTAGATGAATATGCATGGCACTGATGATTTTATCGTGCGCTGAATGCTGCACCTGGTCTAATTTGTTTTGCAAATCTGAGGCGTGATGGTTAAATACTATTGTTAAAGTGCCAACAATCTCTGAATCAGAGTCGTCCCACTCTTCATCTACAAGGGCATCGCGAACTAAATCGCGTATGACCTCAGACCGGTTTTTGGCCAACCCCCGCCTTGCCACAAGGTTATCAAACTGCATCAGTAAGTCCTCGGGCATGGCCACAGAAAAACGTTGAAGCTCACTCATAGCATGCTCGCATGCTAGCATATTCGCTTTTGAGCCTGTTGGCCGAAATTTCTAATGCCATATGCTTTAATCGGAGCCAGACCAGAGAGGCTCCGATTAATTGCAGATGGCTTGAAGATTGAGCGATGCGTACTTGGTTACGTGAGCGAAATCTGAATGCCATATGCTTTAATCGGAGCCTCTCTAAGCGAGCGAAACGGTGACAGAGTCACTACTTACGCTCGCTACCTCATTTTCTGCAAGCTCGCAAGCTTCTTCTAAAAGAGCGCGAACATCATCAAGAAGACTTTGAGCTTCTTTTAGTTTAGCAGTTGTTTTTACCAAGCCGCCACTTTCTGCCAAGTGAAAGCCACGATGCGTCCAGCGACGTGTAAGCGCCACTGCCTCGTCAATTTGCTCTATGCTTGCTTTTAACTGACCAGCGTTAACACCATTGGTACACATTAAAGCCTCCTATAAATATGAACTAATTCTAGAAAGCAGCTCCTCTTTGGGCACAGCGCCCACAGAAACCGTTGCAACCTCGCCATCCTTAAACAAGATGATCGTTGGGATAGACATGACATTGTAGCGTTGCGCTATCTCTTGATTGTCATCGACATTAACTTTACCAACATTTAGTTTTTCTGAATTTTCTGCCGCAATAGCATCAACTACAGGCGCAACCGCACGGCATGGACCACACCAAACCGCCCAAAAATCTACAAGATATGGTTTTTCTGACTTCAGCACAACTGAATCAAAATTTGCACTCGTAAGCTCTATTACTTCTGACATACTTGCCTCCTAACGTTTTAGACTGAAAATAAGCATAACATATTTTACTTTACTCCGTCGTCTCGTGGTGCCACAAACAATTACACATATTTATGCGCATTCACGAGTTCGGCCGTAGGGCATCCAACCAATCGGACAAGGATGAGTAAACGTTCACAATTGTAGGGGCGAACTTTGTTCGCCCGAAAAGTTGTCCCGCCCACACAAACTAGCGGGCGACCAAAGGTCGCCCCTACGATTCGGAATTGCGGCATTAAACGCTTGAGTGTGCGGGCGACCAAAGGTCGCCCCTACGGTTAGCAACTACGGCATTTAACGCTCGAGTGTGCGGGCGACCAAAGGTCGCCCCTACGGAAATGCATCACAGCAAATAAACTACTTTATGTTCACCATTTGCTCTAAGCTGTCATTATAAAGTTTTAAGGCCGTTTCTAAAGAAACATCAACTAAAGGCGTCAGCGCACTGCCGTCGCTTTTCTCGACATAAATCCTATTGCCAAAAGTCTCGCCAAGGATACTAAATGGCACATTATAACTAGCCAAGATATCCAAAACACGGTCGGTGTTTGCTTCTGTGCAGCTAATTACAATACGGCTTTGGCTTTCGGCAAAAAGTGCCGCTACATCTGGTATAGGCTCGGCAAGCGTAACCTTTGCCCCTATGTTTCCGGCTATGCAGCTTTCGGCGATAGCAATAGCTAAGCCGCCCTCACTGCAATCATGCGCGCTTTGCAATAGCCTGCAAGACACTGCCTCGCGAATGGCGCTTTGAACATCATTTTCTAATTGCAAGTCTAAGCTAGGTGGCTTACCGGCGACTAATCCATGAATGACTTTTATATATTCGCTTGCGCCTAACTCATCTAATGTCTCGCCTACCAAAATAATGGTATCCCCTGCCTGTTTAAAGTCTGACGTACAAACATTAGCGATATTTTCGACTACGCCAACTATGCCTATCGCCGGTGTAGGATAAATGGCATTGCCAAAACTCTCGTTATAAAAGCTCACATTGCCACTAATAACCGGTATGTCGTAGTGCTTACAAGCTGTCGCCAGTCCGCAAACTGCCTTGTGAAAACTATAAAATACCTCTGGCTTTTCGGGATTACCAAAGTTTAAACAGTCGGTAATAGCAGCTGGCTTGGCGCCAACACAAGAAAGATTGCGCATGCCTTCTGCCAATGCAATTTGTGCCCCCAAATAAGGATCCAAATAGCAGTAACGACCATTGCAATCTGTACTCATAGCAATTCCGCGACAGGTCATCTCTGCCCTGCCAGTGTCACCAATTCGCAAGACAGCGGCATCGGCACCTGGAACAACAACAGTATTATTTCCTACCTGATGATCATATTGTCGCCAAATCCAGCGCCTAGAACAAATATTTGGGCTAGCAAGCATGCTTAAGAAAGCAATGTCGAACGAAGCCTTAGCTTGCGCACTTAACGCAGCAGTAATTGCGGCGACTTCTTCTGCTGTAACATCTTTAACCGGTTGTGCGCCCTTAAACTGTGTGTCCTTAAATCGTGTGCCATTAAACTGTGCGCCCTTAAATTGTGCACCCACAAACGCATCTAAGCCTAAAATTTCTGCGTTAGCAATGCGTTCGGCAATAACCTCGTTTAATATGTTATCTTCTACGCACTCATAAACAAAATCTAATGGGTAAGATTGTAGCTTATCAAGGTAAGCGGGACGGCTCATCTGCGGAGTATATTCCGGAGCAGATTCAGCAAGCATTTCTGCCGGCATGTCAGCCACAATCTGCGCATCTGCCGGTAAAGCAGAATCGCGCACCACAAAACGACCTGTATTGGTAATGCTACCTATTTGTGAACAAGAAACACCCCAACGCTGGCAAGTATCTAAGGCATCGGCAAAGTCTTCAGGTTTAACCACTGCTAGCATGCGCTCCTGAGACTCTGAGACCATAATCTCAAATGGCTGCATAGCATCTTCGCGCTGTGGCACCTTGCGCACATCTATGTCTATGCCCACACCACCACGACTCGCCATTTCTGATGCCGAGCTTGTAAGGCCTGCGGCTCCTAGATCGCCTAAAGCCACAAACTTACCAGCCTTAAGCAATTCTAGACAGACTTCTATAAGCAATTTTTCTTCAAAAGGATCGCCCACTTGCACAGCAGGACGTTTATTTTCTGCTGCTTCATCAAATTCCTGCG
Source organism: Coriobacteriales bacterium (assembly GCA_031256715.1). GTDB lineage: Bacteria > Actinomycetota > Coriobacteriia > Coriobacteriales > UBA8131 > JAIRQA01. The sequence goes on from JAIRQA010000106.1 coordinate 16,574, forward strand.
AAGCCAAAACAGAGGCTCCACCTATGCCATCACGTCCGGTTGACGAACCAATTAAAACAACATAATTGCCCGGTCCAGAGCCCACGGCACGCGTAAGTTCTTCTTCGCGCATCAAACCAAGTGCGAATGCGTTAATCAGGCAATTGCCCTCATAGGCATCCTCGAAATAGACCTCGCCACCAACAGTGGGAATACCCAAGCAATTGCCATACGAGCCTATTCCCGCTACCGCACCATCAAAAAGATAGCGCTGTCTAGGTTTGTCTAAAGTGCCAAAACGCAGGGAATCCATGGCGGCAATGGGGCGCGCGCCCATTGTAAAGATGTCGCGAATAATGCCGCCAATGCCTGTTGCCGCTCCCTGAAATGGTTCAATGGCACTAGGATGGTTATGCGACTCCATTTTAAAAGCAACTGCCCATCCATCACCAACACTAATAACTCCGGCATTTTCGCCTGGTCCTTGCAAGACATGCTTGCCTTTAGAAGAGAAATGGCGCAGTTGACCTTTAGAGTGTTTATAAGAGCAATGTTCGCTCCACATTAAAGAATAAATATATAACTCTGTAAGCGAAGGCATTCGCTGTTGAGTGCGCACAACATTAAGAAACTCATCTGCTGTTAAACCAAGTTCAAGAGCAATCTTTTTTGCAAGCTCTGCATCTAGCGTGACAATGTTATCGCAAACAGGAGCCGGAATATCTTGCACAATGTCGCCAACTATGTCGCTCACTACGTCACCTCCGTCGCTCACTACGTCACCTCCGTCGCTCATTGCGCCACCTCCACATTGCCAATGATGTTGTTGTCGTCGCTGTTTAAATCGTCGCTGTTTAAAGAACCGTTTTTGTTCAAGTTATTCTTAGTATTAGAAGCAATCTCTAAAATATATCTAAAGATGTATGAGAAAAACGCACGGCCATCTGTTGAACCAGTTGCAAAATCGCAAACGCGCTCTGGATGTGGCATCAGCCCAAAAACATTCCCGCCACGATTACAAATACCGGCAATATTATCTAAAGAACCATTGGCAGCCTGACGATATCGTAAAACAATCTGTCCATTTTCTTTTAGTTCAGCCAGTGTCTTCGCGTCACAAAAATAGTTGCCCTCGTTGTGATTAATAGGAACTTCCAAAACGCTTCCCGCTAATTTTGGGTCTAACCATTTGCAGACAGACTTCTCTACAATTAAAGATGCCGGCTCACAAATGAATTTTAGATTTCTGTTTTGTAGCAAAGCGCCCGCAAGCAGTTTTGCCTCGGTCAGAATCTGAAAGCCATTACAAATACCAATCACAGGACGTCCGGCATTGGCGTAAGCAATGACGCTTTCCATTACGGGAGAAAAACGGGCGACAGCCCCACAGCGTAGATAGTCTCCATAAGAAAAACCGCCTGGTAGCACAATAGCATCATAGCATGCTAGCTCTGTGTCCTGGTGCCAGACATAATTAGCCTCGTGCCCAAGGAGGTGCAAAGCATGTACAACATCTTGCTCGCAGTTAGATCCAGGAAAGACAACCACACCAAATTTTAGGCTGACAGCATTTGTGTCAGCACTCATTATTCTTCCTCGATTCTAAAGTCTTCAATAACTGGATTTGCTAACAGCTTCTCGCACATCTCTGTTACAGTTTGCCTCTGAACATCATCTTTTGTTTGAAGCTCGATAAACTTGCCCACGCGCACATTATTTACACCATCATATCCTAACTGACCAAGCGCTGTAGCGGCAGTTGCGCCAGCGGGATTAAAAATACCCTCCTTGGCAGTCACATAAATCTTATAGTTTTTCATGCTCACTCCTTGTCCCTTAGCTATGCTTTCTTATTGTCATTAAGCATGTCGTTTAATTCATCTTCGGTAAACTTTGCGCTTGTTGCCTCGTTTGCGCTCGCTATTGCGCTTGCGCTTGTTGCCTCGTTTGCGCTCGTCGTCTCATCTGTACTGTACTCAGCGCTTGCGCTTGTTGCCTCGTTTGCGCTCGCTTCGTCAACCGCATCATCGCCAGAACCACTATCTGATTTTTTATCACCCTTTAAACCAAGCAAGCCTAGCCCACGATTACTACGCGCAAGCTTTCTTGCCTTGTTATACTCCTCTATCTCGCGAGCACGAGCTGCTGCCTCCTGCTCATGCTTAATCTGCTTTGGAGACTTTTTACTACCGCCACGCAACTGAGCCTGATGCGCCTTAACTAATGGACGAATCTTTGCAAAGTCTAAAACAAGGCCGGCAATGATAAAAATATAGGCTATCGCCATCATGGGCATCCAAGTAGAATCTTGGGGAAAGTTTACCTGCAGTATAAATGTAGTTGCCACACTCGCGACGCCTATAGCAATAAGTACCCAATAAACCTTGCGCCAGCGTTTATATTCAGGTGTTTGAGGATAAAGTGAGGGTTTTGTTTGTGATGTTTGTGATGCAGAAGTGTTAGACCCTTGAGATTTCAAACCAGACGCTGAACCGCCTGTGCCATTTGCCCCCAAAGCTTTAGCTCCGCTAGACGCAGATACGGTTTGAGTCTTAGGAAAAATCTTATCTAAAATGCCACCAAAAAAGCCAGACCGCTTGTTTGTTTCTGGCTCTAGACCAGCTGCAATACGTTGAGCACGCTCACGTTGTGCTTGCTTGCGCGCACGCTCTTCGGCTTTGCGCTTTTCTTCTGCTTCGCGTCTGCGGCTGGCTGCCTTACGCTCTTGTTTTGTAGTAGGCTTTGCCTCGATGTGCACACTTGCAGCGGCCTGTGCCTTAGGTTTAAAACTACTTGCAGATTTCTTGGTTTGCCCTTGCGGGCCGCCACCTTGGTAGCGCTCATTCATTGGGTTTCGTTGTGCCATATTGGTTTATTCTCCTGGACTGTTAGTTATGGGAAAGCAATATCCCAAACAAAAAACATGCAACCTACAACTATAGCAAACTCAAAGGCATAAAGATGTGACAAAGGTGGTGGTGTGCCAGTCAGCGTGCTAAAGCATACGTAAGTTGGTATGGGTGCGCTAAGCTAAGGCACGCTAAATCACACATGGGCGCGCTAACCTAAGGCGCTCTATATCTTTCTATCCTAAGTCAAACTAGCTGTGTCTTCATTTTTTTAATAATGTCGAGAAGAACTATAAATCGCAAGGTGACAGTTAATAGGAGCGGTTAATAGGAGCGACTAATAGGAGCGACTAATGGGAGCAACTAATAGAGATCAGAAAGTAAAAAGTCTTGAATATGAAAATGCTTTATTCCATCTTGGCTCATATTGACGCCATCCATAGAAACGACAAATTTTGGATGGTTATCTGCTATTTTTCTTAAATTGCCAAACTCCCTTTCCTGCGTTTTGCTATCTGGCATAATATACGTGACTTGTATGTAGAGCTTCTCTGTATGCTTAACACCAATAAAGTCAACTTCTTTTTCACCAATTGTACCCACAGTTACAGCATAGCCTCTACGCAAGAGCTCAAGACAAACAAGATTCTCTAAAAGCTTTTCGATGTTTTTTAAGTTATTTCCATATACAGCCTCGCGAATACCATGGTCGGCGATATAGTACTTCTCGGCAATATTTAGAATCTGTTTGCCTTGAATATCCTGTCTTTTAAGTTTGTACAAAAGATATGCTTCTTCGCAATACTTGACATAGTTTAAAACAGTGTCCGTGCTTACTTTGCGATGTTCATTCTTAAAATATTTTGCAATCGAAGTTGCAGAAAACGTGGCACCTATATTTGCTAGTACATAGAAGATAATTCGGCTCAGGAGATCGACATCGCGAATATTATTTCGCATCACAACATCCTTAAGGACAACAGAGTCAAACAAATCTTCAAGATAGATATTTATAGCATTCCTGTCATCGATAATGTTGTTCAGGAATGGCATACCGCCAGTTTTAAGATAATCATCAAATGACTTGTCGCTGTTAAGTTCGACAAATTCTTTGTATGATAATGGATAAACAACAAGCTGAACGTAGCGTCCTGATATCAAGGTTGCAAGCTCACCTGAAAGCAGTTTTGCATTTGATCCTGTGATATAGATGTCAGCGTTAAAATCGACCCTGAATGAATTAATTGTCTGCTCCCAGCCCTGAACTTCCTGAATTTCATCAAAAAATAGATACCACTTCTCGTTGCTATTGCCAATTTTGTCTAGCACATAATCGTAAAGCAAGTCAGGCTCTGTAAGCGAGCTATTTTTCTTGCTCTCGAAGTTTAGGTAAATGCTACGCTTTGGCACATTGATTTCGCTGCAAATTTGCTCAAGCAAAACGGACTTTCCGCTACGCCGCAAACCTGTAATAATTTTAATAATATCTTTGCCAATGAAGGGGCGAATCTGTTTTAAGTAAAGCTCTCGCTTAATCATATTGCTTGTCTCCTGTCATTCTTACAGCAGTCCCGCTGCCATCTTGCTGCCGTATCGCAAAACAAATGTAGCCTTATGTTAATTTTGTGGGCGAACACAGGCGCGCACATACGATTTAGTGGGCGACCGCAGTTCGAGCCTACGATTTAGCGGGCGACCGCAGGCGCGCACATACGAAAAATTTTCATGGTTTAAGCTGCAACAAAATTAATTACTATCATCTATTATACTCGATAACATTAGAAAAATGTGTGAAGTTATCGATTATACTCGACAACAGACTACTCAGAGTCGCAGCTAGTCGCAGGCTAGTCGCAAGACAGTCACATAAAAGTCGCAGACTATTCGCAAGACGGTCACATAAAAGTCGCAGGCTAGGTTCACTGTAACTTACTGACGCTTCTGAATAACACTCATGGCTCCCATGCCCATAGAAGTCTTTATGCCAATACCGGCAAACTCACCAAAACTCAGTAGCATCTGCGCAAAGCCAGTTAATGTTTGCTCACCGTTTATCTTTAATGTTAGCGAACCTATGAATGCCGGTATTTTCTTTCCTTTACTCGCAATATTATCCGCGTATTGTGAGCGAAGATTGTATGCTATTATACTAGTATGCTCGCTTAAGTATGTAATAGTCTCTGCATCCGGCTCGCTTCCTTCCTCAAAAACATAGAAATAGCGCATAAGCAAATTCTGAAACAACAATTGAGTGCTAGGCATAAAAACATATTGACCTGCGCTCTTAAATGCAGTTGGAGTAAGAAAACGTATTGTTGTCCTGCTTTGACTGCAACCATATATCATATCTGTAAGTTCTTTTAAGCTGATACATTCATCTGAAATTACACTTACGCTAAACGAGCTATCTATGGCTTTTAGTTTCAAGTTATCCAGCGCTTTTAAAGGCTCAATAATTTGTTCTTTGGCTTCGCTTGTTAGTGCGACAAT
>JAIRQA010000141.1 GCA_031256715.1 Coriobacteriales bacterium
GATTTGCTTACTCGAATCCAGTCTGCGCCAGCAGACGACGGCGCGAAGCGCCGTCAAGTCATCCCGCTTATGTGTATTGGGATATAGAAGATAGTGGTCGGGATGACTGGATTCGAACCAGCGGCCTCTCGGTCCCGAACCGAACGCTCTACCAAGCTGAGCCACATCCCGACATACAAGAAATTGTTAACCAAGATATGCTAGCAGATTTCTTTGCGCCAATAAAGCATATAAAGAACATAACATTGCTGGTTGGTATCTTGGTTCCGGACGACGGCAACAAACGGCAGCAACAAGACAGGCTGTTAGCGACACAGCGGCGGCAAGTTAAAGGCATAACCAGAAGCGCTACTTGCTGTTACACAATGCTGTTAGCGACACAGCGGCGGCAAGTTAAAGACATCGCACAGCAAATGGTGCGACAACTAAAAAGACACCGTAATAACTTTAAAGCAAAATGGGCACAACAATAATTGCTATTTGCTAATTAGACTATCATTCATAGAGCCAGTGCGATATCCAGCTAGGTCTACTGCAACATGCGCGAAACCTAGCTTATGTATATACTCGTATATTTCTATACGATTATGTTCGCTTGCTAGCAAAGTAATCTTTTCTGAATCTACTTCTATACGCGCAACATCACCATGAGCACGCACACGAACCTGCGTAAACCCCTTATTAATAAGGAATTCTTCTGCCGCATCTATACGTTCAAGCAAGCTTGCACTGATTTTTACACCATATGGAACACGTGATGCCAAACAGGCGAAAGCAGGCTTGTCCCATGTTGGCAACTTTCGTTGCCGCGACAAAATTCGTACATCATCTTTTGTTAAACCAGCTAATCGCAGGGGACTTAGTATACCAAGTTCAGATATTGCCTGTAATCCGGGCCTATAGTCACCCTCGTCACTAAGATTTGAGCCTTCGGCAACAACCGCTACACCGCGTTTTTTTGCCAAACAAAGTATCTTACTAAAAAGTTCGCGCTTGCAAAGATAACAACGGTTTGGTGGATTATCGCTAAAGCCCTCTACGTTTAATTCCTCGCTGTCTATTTCTAGGTGAGTAATGTTACGGCTGGCGCAAAATGCTGCCGCAGCCAAACGCTCCCGCTGGGGAAACGAACACGAATGTGATGTAACCGCCAAGACTCGCTCGCCCAAAATTGAATGTGCGACATCTAATAGCAAGGACGAGTCTACGCCGCCAGAGAAGGCCACTAGCATGCTATCATATTCGCTTATTATTCTAGCAAGTGACTTTTCTTTAATAATAATGTCTTCAGCAACGGCGTCCTTCTCTACATTATTTACAATTTTTGTATCCGCCACACTCACTGTATCCGCTCCAATCACTACATCTTCTACACTAACTACATCTTCTACATTCACTGTATTCGCCTTTCGCGCTCCTATGCAACAAGTTGTGTGAACGCCATCAGCCTTGTCATTGCGATCAGAATCTGCAACTTCATGGTAAGTAGCTTAAAATTCTGAATCGAGTTCAGACGTTTTAAGGAGTTTTTACACAACCTGCGATAATCCATTACAAAATGCTCCTTGCAGGAATTGTATCAGCTTTACACACACAAACCAATAGCAATACACTATTATGGTATGCGCTTAGATTCGCGGAATGAGCGCCCGAATTTCTTGCAAGCATTATTAAGGTTCGCAATCTACTGAAAGGAGCACTATGAACCTACAACGTCCCAACTCTAACGATGCCACTCAAACGGTAAATAGATCGCGCAGCGTTGTGCCTGTAAGCGGTCTTTGCACGCGCTGCGTAGACGATTGTCGTGGCAACTGCGAGGTCTTTAAGTCCTCGTTTCGCGGCCGAGAGGTCATTTATCCGGGTCCTTTTGGACATGTTACAGCAGGCGGCGACAAAGAATATCCCATCGATTATTCTCACCTAAACATTAATGGCTACGCACTTGGCCTTGATGGATTGCCGGAAGGAGTTCAAGCTGGTCCAGACACAGCAACCTTTCCTACTGTAGACACTAGCACAGAATTTGGCTGGCAAAACAAGGTGCAAATGAGCATGCCTATCTTTACCGGCGCTCTTGGCTCTACAGAGGTTGCCAGAGCTAATTGGGAGCAATTTGCTATTGGTACAGCTATTACCGGAATCTCGCTAGTTTGCGGCGAGAACGTCTGCGGCATAGACCCTGCTTTAGAGCGCGATAGTAAAGGTCATGTAATTAAAGCTCCGGACATGGAACGCCGCGTAAAACTATACAAGGAGTTTCAGGAAGATAAGGGCGACATCCTTGTTCAGATGAATGTAGAGGACACACGCCTAGGTGTTGCCCGCTATGTTATTGAGGAGCTTGGAGTAGAAACTGTCGAGCTTAAGTGGGGCCAGGGGGCAAAGTGCATAGGCGGCGAGATTAAAGTTGATACTTTAGAGCGCGCGCTTGAGTTACAAAGCAGAGGCTATATTGTTACACCGGACCCATCTAATCCTGCTATTCAAGAAGCATTTAAGGCAGGCGCAATTAAGCACTTTGAGCGTCATAGTCGCCTTGGCTTTGTAGATGAAGAGGACTTTTACAAAAGCGTCCAGGAGCTTCGCGCACTTGGCGCCAAGCGCGTAACGCTTAAGACAGGCGCTTACCCGATGCGCGAATTGGCCATGGCTATGAAATGGTCTAGCAACGCGCATATCGACCTCCTTACCATAGATGGTGCCCCTGGCGGAACCGGTATGAGCCCATGGCGCATGATGGAAGAATGGGGTGTTCCAACTTTCTATTTGCAGTCTATGGCATATGAGCTGGCCTGTCTTTTAGACAAACAGGGTGCCTACGTACCCGATCTGGCAATCGCCGGTTCATTTAGCGAAGAGGCCGGCATCTTTAAGGCGTTGGCCATGGGCGCTCCTTACTTTAAGGCTGTCTGCATGGGTCGCGCCCTAATGATTCCTGGTTTTGTTGGCAAAAATATTCAGAAGTGGCTTGCCAGCGGCGACCTGCCCAAGACTGTAAGTGAGTTTGGCTTAAGCAAAGAAGAAATCTTTGTAACCTACGAAACGCTAAAAGCCAAATACGGTAAGGACATCGACCGCATCCCGCTGGGCGCCGTGGGCATCTACACCTATGCCGACCGTCTTAAAGTGGGCTTGCAACAGATAATGGCAGGCTCGCGCAATATGAAACTAGCAACAATCACTCGCGATGACGTCTTCGCGTTAACCCCCGAGGCCGCTTCTGTCTCTGGCATCAGCTATGTTATGGACGCCTACCGCGAGCAAGCCTTAGAAATCATTAAGGGTTAAGCTCAGGTTGAGTTCTGGCTGACGGCGCTCTGGCTTGCACGAGAGGTTGAGTTCTGGCTGACGGCGCTCTGTGCCAGAAATCGTGGTCTGGCTGACGGCGCTCTGGCTTGCGCCAAACTTGCTGTTGCTGCCACTTTTATTTATGTCGAGAAACCCTTCGCGCTTTTGCACTGCTTAGCTATACAAGTTATGCGATGCGCACAGGCTTATCAAATTACACGGGGAGTCGTTTTGGCTCCCCATTGTGCTTGCGCTTTCGTTTTCTGTTTTAGTATCCCTTTTACTTTCTATCGCAGCAATCTATTACGCAAAGCTACTATAGCTCGCTAAGAATTGCCTTGGCACATTCATCCGTTTGTGCTATGGCTTTTTGCACGTCTATACCTGACCACTCGCCATTGCGATAACAAACTTTGCCATCAACCATCGTAAGCATAACATCTGTGCCTTGCGCAGAATACACAAGATTATTTAAGGCATCGTGCTCGGGTTGCATCCATGGAACAGCAGTATCCAACATCACAAGGTCGGCTCGCATCCCAGTTGCAATGAGCCCGCTGTCTGACCGACCCATTGCCAGTGCGCCTGCGCGTGTAGCAGCATAAAGCGCTTCTGCAGGAGTAATATTTGTTGTATCCCCTGTAAAACCCTTGTAAATTGTTGCTAAAAGATAAACGTCTTTTAACAGATTATGAGAGTTATTAGACGCCACGCCATCTGTGCCCAAGGCAACGTTAACCCCCGCTTTTAACATCTGGCCAACTGGTGCAAAGCCACTACCTAGTTTCATATTGCTTGCAGGATTGCACACTGCTGTAACATTATGCTCTTTAAATATCTGCCAATCGCTTGGCTCTGCCCAAACACAATGCGCTGCCAAACATGGTTGACGAAAAAAGCCCAGAGACTCAAAATACTCTGCTGGCGTTTTGCCTGCGCGGCGCTGCTTGCATTGTTCGTGTTCGCTTTTTGTTTCGCTAAGGTGAATGTGAGTGTTAACACCAAACTCTACCGCAAGATCGCCTACTGCCCGCACCACTCGTTCTGTAGTTGTGTACTCGGTATGCACGCAAAGATCAATTTTAATCTGACCATCGTTTGCGTTATGATATTGGTTAAAGATATACTCATTGGTAGATTTAGCAGGCAAGTCATCATAAGAAAGCGATTCATCAAAGACAATAATCCCCTGGCTCATGTTAAGCTTGATACCAGATTCCATTGCCGCCTTAGCGCGAGCATCGGCAAAATAGTACATATCGGCAAAAGCAACAACTCCAAATCGTAACATTTCGGCAATAGCAAGGCGTGTAGCAGGCAAAGCTCGCTCATCGTTTATGTGCGCCTCAAAAGGAAATACTTTCTCGTTTAGCCATGCAGATAACGGCAGGTTTTCTGCGTAACCGCGCAGCAATGTCATGGGCGAATGCGCATGGGCATTATGCATTCCGGGAATAAGCAGTTTACCTTTACCATTAACTATCTCGCCATAGTCTTTTATTGCGCCTGCACCCGCTTTAGCTCCAGTCGCAGCGTCAGCGCTTGCACCTGCCCCAGCGTTTGCCATGTCTGCCGGAGGCTCGCTTCCCACATAAACAATGCGATTGCCCTCTGTGGCAACCCAACCGCGCTTTAGCTCGAAGTTTTTATCTACATAGCTAATATTATCAAAAAGCATATATACCTACCTTTTGTTGACTTACTGATATTGTTTATAATAATACCTTATGCGAAATTTTATTTGTGAGAGGATGAGTTGTGACTAACGATAACAATAATGCAAAACAAAAAATTCCGGCAAGCGCGTCTAAACAAAATAACACATCAAGCGAAATATATAAGATTGTTCTTACCGGTGGACCATGTGGAGGAAAATCGACTTTCATGGATCACGCGGAACGTGTTGCCACTAGTTGGGGATACAAAGTCTTTAGAGCCCGCGAGGCTGCCGCCGACTTAATTTCATCGGGAATAGTCCCATGGGAAGGCAGCAATTATGAGTTTCAGAAGATTCTCTTTAAGATGCAAAGCGACCGCGAAAACCTCTGCGAGGAGGTTGCTTTAAGGTTAGGCGTACCCAAAGCCTTAATTCTTTGCGATCGTGGTTTGCTAGACAACAAGGCATATTTGCCAGCAGACGATTATGCTAGCATACTATCAGATTTGTTTGGCATTAATGAGCAAGCGGCATTGCTGCGCTATGATGGCGTCATCTATTTAAAGACTGCTGCTCAGGGCGCCATCGATTTTTACATTCAAGACAAAGTGCGCACCGAGGAGCCACTACGTGCTATAGAGCTAGATCACTTGGTGCGCGATGCATGGTCTGCGCACCCAACTATTGCTGAAATTGACAACTCTACAAATTTTGTCGAGAAAATCGAACGCGCCACAGCAGCACTACGCTTGATGCTTGGCGAGTAGCAAAACAGCTCTATAAAACAACTGCAACAAGCCATCTGCTGAAATATATACTGCACGTCATCTGCAAAACATCTGCAGCAAAGCAGCTACTGCAAAACATCTCTGCAAGGCACCTACCGTAAAGCAACTTGGCAAAGCAGCTACTGCAAAACAACTGCAGCAAGTCACCTACCGTAAAGCAACTTGGCAAAGCAGCTACTGCAAAACTTTTGCCCATCGGCGCTTGCCAATTTGTAGGGTGGCACCAATAAGTGTTTGCGCAGGTAAACTGTATGTGCCTTTTGTTACAGGAACACCAGCAAGCTTTAGTCCTCCACCATCTATGCTGCGGCGTGCCTCAGAGTTTGTCGTCGCAAGCCCAACTGCCACCAAAACCGCCGGCAAATAAAATTGCCCATCACCTTCTGGCGCAACACCTTGCAGGGCAAGTTCGGCAAGCGTATATCCTTTAATATCGTCTGGTTCATCGTTAGACTTAAAGACGCGATCAAAGGCTGCCTCTGCCCCTTCTGCTTGTTTGCTATCATAATAGCTTGCTACCATGCTAGCAGCCAACTGTCTCTTGACTTTATTTGGATGCAGCGTTCCATCATTTAGCCCGCGTACAAGCTCGTCGCTCTTCTCTACAGGAAAATCTGACGCCAAATAAAGATAACGTGGCATCAGCGAATCGGGAATACTCATCACTTTGCCAAACATGTCTATTGGTTCATCGGTGATGCCTATATAGTTGCCGTAAGACTTGCTCATTTTTTGCACGCCGTCGGTGCCCTCTAGCAAAGGCAAGGTTAGGCAAACCTGAGGCTCCATACCTAGTTTTTCCATTAGTTCGCGACCTGCAAGCAAGTTAAATAGTTGGTCGGTACCACCAAGTTCTATATCTGCCTGTACCTGCACCGAATCATAGGCTTGCATTACAGGGTAAAGAATTTCGTGTAGCGATATAGTTTGCCCAGACTTATAGCGGTTAGAAAAATCATCGCGCTCCATAATGCGAGCCACCGTGAACTGGGCTGCAAGTTTAAGCATGCCCTCTAGGTTTAATGGCTTTAACCAGTCGCCGTTGTATACCAACTCTGTCTTGTTTTCATCTAAAATCTTAAATGCCTGACTCACATACGTCTGAGCGTTTATGGCGATCTGCTCTGGCGTTAGCGGCGGACGCGTTGTATTGCGTCCAGAAGGATCGCCAATAAGTGCTGTGCCATTGCCAATTATTAGCACAACCTGATGACCTAAATCTTGCAGCTGACGCAGTTTGCGCAAAGGCACAGCGTGACCAAGGTGCAAGTCTGGCGCTGTTGGGTCTACACCTAGCTTGCAGCGCAGGGGGCGCTGCTCTTTTATAGCACTTTCCAACTTTGTTTTTAACGCTTCAAGAGGTACGATATTAGCATCGCCGCTCTGAATTACATGCAATTGTTCAGTCGCAGATAGCATAGTGCCGCTCGCTTTCTCTTAGTTGCTGCGTCTTATTGCCTAAATTATTGCTTAAATTATTGCCTAAATTATTACCTAAATTATTGCTTAAATACAAACGTCCAACAGATACATCATTTTTGCATTTAGACACATTTAGCATCTTATATACTTTAGCACCTTTATAATTATGTTCATATTTTATAACTGGCATCACTTAAGATTCTCGCTTATCCACAAAACATTGCTTTTTATAGTTGCCGCTAATTCATCCAAAGTGTCAAAACGCCGCATGTCACGCAAGCGACAAACAAAACGCAGCTGCACATTTGTACCATAAAGGCTAACTTCCGAGGGAAAATCAAGCAAAAATGCTTCTGTAGTTGAGGGCAGATCGCCAAAGGTCTGTGGCACTCCCACAGAAATTGCGGCTCTGAATGTTTGTGCTTCTCCACATATATTTACGTCTGCATAGCCGGCATAAACGCCATCGCCAACAGTTGCAAAGCTAGGTTCTATGGCTAGGTTTATGGTGGGAAAGCCAATCTCTGTACCCGCCTGACGACCTCTTACCACCTTAGCACTTACTATATATGGCCTGGTGAGAAGAACTGCCGCCTGCTGCACATCGCCAGCTGCCAAAAGCGCACGAATGCGAGTTGCTGTTACGGGACTACCTTGGTCTTGCAAAAGTTGATGCCCTTTTACCAAGCAATCGTGCTTTTTGCCCCAATCTTGCATCTGCTTAACGTCGCCAGCAGCGCAGGCTCCAAACCGGAAGTCTGTGCCAACATGAATGACTTTTGGCGGGAAAGCGGTTGCTAGTATGCTATCTAAAAAGCATTCAGGACTTAAAGCAGCTACATCCTTAACAAAGGGAATTGCTAAAACATTATCGGCTACTGTAGCATCTAAGGTTTTTAAGCGCACCTCATTGCTCATTAGCTTGTTTAAAGACTCTAGCGGCTTAAAAATCTCATCTGGATCTATGGTAAATGTCACCACCCAAAGCGGCAAACCGTAATGCAGTGCATCTGCGCTTGCTTGTTGCAACAAAAATTGATGTCCTTCATGAACGCCGTCAAAGACGCCCATTGCAATTATTGCCGGACCATTATGTTTAAAGCACTTGTTATTATTGCTTATATTATTGCTTATATTATTGCTGTTATTATTATTCCAAACAAAAATCACCTTGTGCCACCATCTAACTGTTGTTTTGTTTGAGAAAAATGCGCGTCTTTCGTACTCGGCAAGGCTGCCAAACTTAAGTCGCTTCCGTAACTTGGCATGCTTGTCACACTTGGCGCTTCTAAAGCAACTGAAGCAACTGAAGCACTCAATGCACTTGCCGCGTCTGGCGCATCTGGCGCATCTGGCGCATCTGAAGCACTCAATGTGCTTGCCGCGTCTGGCGCGTCTGGCGCGTCTGGCGCGTCTGGCGCATCTGGCGCATCTGGTGCGTCTGAAGCAACTAAAGCGTCTGAAGCAACAGAAGCAACTGAAGCACTCAAGACATCCGGCGCATCTAAATAATCCTGCGTTTTTAGCGCCTCTATTAAGGCATCGTCTAGTGCAAAGCTGCGAATGTCTTTAACCATCGCCAGTTGTTCTAATGTATTTGCTTGTTCTAGGCAAACCGGACCAATAGCCGTACGACGCAAAGAACTCAGGTGTGCAACTGTTCCGGCGGCTACGCCAATATCACGAGCTAGCGACCTAATATAGGTTCCCTTAGAGACTTTGGCGCGTATTCTCCAAACATCGCAAGAACAATCTAATAGCTCCAAGCTATGTATCGTAACCAAACGCGGCTCCAACTGCAATGGCGCTCCTTTGCGTGCCATTTCATAGGCTCTTTTGCCATTTTTCTTTATTGCCGAAAAGCTTGGAGGCTGCTGTTGTTGTTCTCCCATGAATTCAGCTAAAACTCTCTTGGCAAAATTTGCATCGCCTAGTTGTGGCAAAACAGGGGCAGTAGCAACAACATCGCCTTGCGCGTCATCGGTTGTAGTTGAAGCTCCAAAACATATACTGGCTTCATAACATTTATCATGACCCATTAGCATCGCCGAAAGCTTTGTAGTAGGTCCTATACACACCAGCATCAAGCCAGTGGCAGCAGGATCTAGCGTTCCGGCATGCCCAATACGGCCTTCACCTGTAATCATACGTAACTTAGCTACAAGATCATGCGAGGTGATGCCCAGCGGTTTATCCACCGCCAGCACCAAATTTAAATCTGTTGCTCCACGCTTAGGACGCGACATAGCTATGCCTCAATGATACATTCCATACTAGCAAACTTGGGAACAAAACTCGCAATTGCCTCTTCTAAAGACATATTAAGTGTAATTCCCGCAGCTGCCCTATGCCCACCGCCGCCATTTTCGCGAGCGAACGTGCCAACGTCACAACAGCTTCGCGATCGCAAATTAACGCGAACCGAACCCTCCTCTTCTCGCAAGAGTACCGCCACTTGCACACCCTTAATAGATCGCAAAATGGTTGGAAGCCCCTCGCTGTCATCGCGCTCAATCCCAAGTTCGTTAAAATCCTGCTCGGCTATCCACGAATAAGCAACCTTGCCCGCGCGCAAAAACTGCATGCGTTGCACCAAACGCGACTCTAACTGAACAACGCCCAAAGATTTATTCTCGTAAACCCTCTGACTAACATCTGTAGGCTCTACCCCTAAACGTATCATCTGAGCCGCAAACTCAAACGCTTCGGCGTTAGTATTCTGAAACGAGAAGCGTCCGGTATCTGTCATAATTGCAATATAACACGCTTTAGCCATTGCAAGCGTTGGCGCAACGCCGCTAGCAGCAATAATCTTCCAAATAAGCGAACCAGTTGCCGGAGACTTAACATCGCCATAGTAAATGTCGCCCGCGCCCTCGTAATCTGGATGATGATCGATAACCACAGTTCGCCGCGCCCGTTTAAAAACCTCGGCACCGTCGCCAATTCTGCCTAAGCTAGGCGCATCCACCAAAAAGAAGATGTCTGGAACATCCTTATAGGCAACAGCAGGCACAAACTCATAATTATCTAAAAAACTATAAATATGTGGAGAAGGACGGTCTTGCGCCAAGAGTTTAATGGCACTGATGCCCAACTGTTCCAGTAAAGCAGCCAGAGCCAAACTTGAACCCAGACTATCACCGTCTGGATTAACGTGTCCACAAATCGCTGCTGTCTTTACATCCTTTAATGCCGCAAGTACTTCTGCGGGGCTCCCTATTAATGTCTTTGATTCCTGCTTTTTTGTAGGGGCAGAACAACCTGTTATCTCAGTCGTCATTTTCTAAATGTCCCCTGTCATGAATAACGCTTGTTATTTGTTGGGCAAAATCTATGCCTTCATCTACAAAGAAGCGCAATGCGGGTGACACGCGCCAACCAAGCTCGTGACCCAATAATGTACGCAAGCGACCTTTAGCGCTGTTAAGCCCAGCCAAAACCTCTTCATAACGCTCGGCGCTGGCTGTGACAAAAACATTTGCCACACTGCGATCCTTAGATACTTCAACATGTGTTATGGTCACAAAATCTAACCGTGGGTCACTTACTTCCATTAGCAAAATGTTGGCAAGAGCCGCACGCGCAACTTCATTTATTTTTCTTGATGCCGCTGTTTGCTTCATTTCTTAATTCCAACTTTCAATTTTCTACTTTTGCTTTGCGCCTAGCCATCGTATTTAACCTTACGCTTTGCGTCTAATCGTCGCTTTAAGCCATTAGTTTTGCTTTGCGCCTTGCCGTCACCTTAAGCCTTTAGCTTTGGCTCATACCTTCGCCTTGGCAAACATGACAGTAGGTATGCAAACTGACAGTTCTGGCGCCAACACCAATCTTTGCCAATCACGACTCGCGGGCAACCTCTACACTACGGTAAGACTCTATAACGTCACCTGGCTTAATGTCTTGGAAATTCTCGACACTAATACCGCACTCGGAACCAGCTTTTACATTTTTTACATCTTCTTTGTAATGGCGCAATGAGCCAATCTTGCCATCAAGTATAACTGTACCATCACGAACAATGCGAATGTTGTCGCTAGAGTTAATTTCTCCCTCTTGCACGAAGCAACCAGCAATAGAGCCTACCTTTGGCACCTTAAAAATCTCACGTACTTCAGCCATACCAGTGTCTTCCTCTATAATTTCCGGAGAAAGCAACCCAACACGTGCTGCGTTAATCTCTTCAATCGCCTGATAAATAACTCTGTATGTCTTTATCTCTACGCGTTCGCGGTCGGCTGCCTGCTTGGCCTTTGCCGATGGACGCACATTAAAGCCGATGATCACCGCGTCAGATGCCGCAGCTAAGGTAACATCGGTTTCTGTAATGCCACCAACTGCAGAATGGATGACGTTAATGCGCACTTCAGTCTGGTCCATCTTAACCAAAGCATCGCTAAGCGCCTCTATAGAACCTTGCACATCGGCCTTAACCACCAAATTAAGCTGAGAAAGCTTCTCTTCCTCGATGCGCGAGAATAAATCTTCTAGGGTAACATGCGACTTCTTCTGCTGCTCTGCCAAACGCGCACGCAAAGCGCGATCCTCAGCAAGGCTGCGCGCGTCACGTTCCTCGGCAAAGACGCGAAACTCGTCTCCTGCAGCAGGCACAGATCCAAGCCCAAGAAGCTCTACGGGATCGGATGGTAAGGCCTTCTCGACAATATCACCTTTTGGATCTACAAGCGCACGAACGCGACCATAGGCGGTACCAACAACTACAGCATTGCCTACTGCTAATGTGCCTCGCTGCACGAGCACTGTCGCAACAGGTCCTCTGCCTTTGTCTAGCTTAGCCTCGATAACAAAGCCGGATGCCAAAGCATTAGGATTGGCCTTTAACTCCAAGACATCGGCTTGCAAAAGAATAATCTCTAACAAGTCATCTATGCCTGTGCGTTGCTTGGCAGAGACATCTACAAACATGTTTTGCCCACCCCACTCTTCGGGAATGATGCCATGCTCGGTAAGCTCTTGGCGTACACGCTCTGGTGTTGCCCCAGGCTTATCAATCTTGTTCACAGCGACCACGATAGGCACACCAGCTGCCTTAGCATGATGAATTGCCTCTACTGTTTGTGGCATGACACCATCGTCTGCGGCAACTACCAGCACAACAACATCTGTAACGGCTGCACCGCGTGCGCGCATAGCTGTAAATGCCTCGTGACCGGGAGTGTCTATGAAAGTTATCTGGCGCTCGTTAATGTGTACAACCGAAGCACCAATATGCTGGGTAATGCCTCCTGCCTCAGTTTGCACAACTCCAGTTTCACGGATAGCATCTAAAAGCGATGTTTTTCCGTGATCGACATGACCCATAACAGTTACTACAGGGGGACGTGCTAGCAAGTCATCAGGCGAGTCTGCTATTGTAATAGCATACTCTTCTTCTGGTGACACAATGCGCACTTTACGATTTAAGTCATCGGCAATAAGCTCTATAAGCTCATCGCCCATAGTCTGAGTAACAGTAAGTGGCGTTCCCAACAAAAAGAGACGTTTAACTATATCATTAGACGCAACCCCTAATGCATCCGCAAATTCTTGTACCGAAGCACCAGTTGTAATTTGCACAACAGACGCATCTAGAACTAGCTCTGGGTCTATGCCTCTTTCTATTGCCTTAAGTGCTGCCGCTTCTGTGGCCTCTTTAATGCGTTTTTCCTTACGCCCTTTACGTTTACCGGTTCCCTCGCCCTCTGCTGCAGCAACTGCGGCACGGGCGTCGGCAATTACACGATCGCGCTGCATAAGCTCTGCGCGGCGTGCCATATCGCGATAACGATTAACTTCAGAAATGTCATCTACGTCAACTATCTCTGGCTTGCCATCTACACGCAGCTTGCCGCCTCTAGATTTAGCTTTGCCAATCGCACCGCCACGACGTCTAGCATCGCCATCTCCGTCACCAATTCCGCGCCCATCAGAAAATGCATCTGCTTGCTGTTTGCCTTTTTTACCCTTCCCCGCCTTAGAGTCAAGCGCATTTGCTTTTGTTAAGGGTGCGCCTGTTCCTGTTGCACCCTCTGCAGCATATCCGCCCTGTTTGTTTTTAGCTTCAGCTGCCTGTGCAGCAGCAATCTGAGCCGCCAGCGCCTGCTTTAAGCCAGCAAACCGCCCTTCGGCATTAGCATTCGTTTTACCATCAGAAGCAGGCTTTGCCTTGGCGCCCGCCTTTGCATTTGTTTTTGTGTCCGTTCCTGCTGCCGCGGCAAGTCTACTAGCATTGCTTGAGTCACCTAGAACACCCGATGTTCCTGCGTTTATTGCGCCTGCTCCAATTGCTTCTGTGCCAATCCCAGCAGTAATTTCAGCTTCAGTGCCAGCACCAGCAATAGTGCCTTTTGCAACACCAGCACCAGCTTTGCCTGCGCCTGCGTGCTTGCCGGGTGCGACACCTTTACCAGATGAAGCAGCAGCGCTAGCTCCCTGCTTTTTTTCATTTGCCGCAGAAACCGCTTTGCCACTTACAGCACCGCCGCCGCCTGCAGGCCCACCGCCGGCAGCAGCAGCGGCTTTTTCGGCCGCGGCATGTTTTGCCATTGCTGCAGCAACTGCCTTTGGATCAAATTCTGATAGCGCGCTACGGTCGATTCCTTTAAGCGCTTCTGCCCATGCCGGCACCGATGCTGGTTTGTGGGCACCTTTGCCTCCACGCTTCTGTTTGCCGCCTGCCATGGCTTTGCCGCCAGGCACTGATTTGCCGCCAGGTGCGCCTTTTGTTGCAGCTTTATCTGATTTTCTGGCTTGCTCAGCAGCCAGGCGCTCGGTTTCCTTAGCCAATTGTTCTCGCAAGCTGTCCTTAATAGTTGGTTTAGACGCGATTGTTGGCTTAGACTTAACCTTATCTTTAGCAAAGCCAGCAAAAGGCTTCTGTGGCTTCTCTGCATCGTCGGCATCTGTATTGCGTTTAGGAGCATTTTTACCTTTGTTGGCAGCCGATCTGGCAGCCTCTTCAGCCTCTGCCTGCTCTGCCGCCTCGCGCTCGGCTTTTTCTTTTTCTCGTTGGGCTCGCTCACGCTCGACTGCAGCCATGTTGCGTGCCTGTTCTTCAGCTGCTTTCTTTGCTTCGGCTGCCTTACGTTCGGCTTCCTGGCTAGCAGCAATCCTCGCTATGTCCTCTGCTTGTTTTGCTGCAGCCGCTTCGGCTTTAGCAGCATCAGCAGCCTCTGCCTGAGCTTTGGCCTTGCGAGCATCTAGTTCTGGCTTTAGTTTTTTGCGAATCTTACTTACATGGGCAGGCACCAAAGTAGACGAGTGCGTCTTAAAGGGAATCTTCTCTTCTAGAAGATGCTCCATTAGTTCCTCAGAACTAATCTCCAGTTCCTTTGCAAGTGCCGCTATACGAATATTAGCCATTTATCACCGTTCCTCAATAACGTCTACAGCTGCAGCCATTGGCATCACAAAGGATGCAAATTGTGCCTCCAGCTTGTCATAATCATCAGCAGAAAACTGAATTCTAAGCGCACGTGCCAAGGCTTTTGTTTTTTTGGCACTAGAAAAGCACATGGTATCTGCATGTAGATAAGCACCTCTTCCGGGTGCGCGTCCACCAAAGTCTAAGTCTGCTGTGCCATCGCTGTTGCGCACAAAGCGCAGCAGTGTTCGCTTATCGGCAGCTTGCCTACAAGCAACACATGTACGTATTGGCTTTTTTTTGACTTTCTGTATATTGCTCACGCTGTTTTCCTACTTTAGCTTCCTTGCTTTTCATTGTTTTACAATATCTGTCGCCATTTGGCAGTACAAATTACCTCATTTAGGATTGTTAATTTTCGTGTTGCTCTACTTAAGACAGTTAGGATTCCTTTGCAGAATCTTCCTTGTTTCTTAAACGAGGTTTTCTTGCAGGCTTGCTAGACTCATTGTTTGTTTCTGTGCCTGTTGCAGCGTCTGCATCAGCAGTTTCTGTGCCTGTTGCGACATCTACAACAGCAACTTCTGTATCTGTTGCGACATCTACAACAGCAGCGTCTGCATCAGCAGCAACATTGGTAGCTGCCGTGACAGAAGCGTCACCATTTGCGCTTGATTTAGCTGCTGCATTGGCTGTTGTCTTAGTTGTTGTCTTAGTTGTCGCCTTGTTTGCCGTCTTGCCTGCTGCCTTGGTTCCCTTCTCAACATTTTTTTTGCTTGAAGCGTTATCGCTTAAATCTTCAGAAGCGTCAGCGCCAGACTTCTCATGAATACCACAAAAATGCGATCCTGGTCTAGCATGGTTGCGACAACGTGCTCCAGACTTAGTTATGTATTCACAACGTCCTGCGTCAGCATCTGTTTGCGCCTCGGCATCTTCGTCTATTAGCGAAGACACCGCGTCTGGCAGCTCACCTACCAAGCTTGCCGACTTAATGTCTATGTGCCAGCCTGTTAAGCGAGCCGCAAGACGAGCGTTTTGTCCCTCTTTGCCAATTGCCAATGAAAGCTGGTCATCGGGCACTATTACGGTTGCATAGTGAGTCTCGTCATTAATGAGCACCCTGCTTACGTTGGCAGGCGAAAGCGCATTAGACACAAATCGTGTTGGGTCAGCGTCCCACTGAATAACATCCACGCGCTCGTTTGATAGCTCTTCTACAACCATGCGCACTCGCGATCCTTTAGGTCCAACACAGGCACCAACTGGATCAAGATTGGGTTCACGAGATGAGACGGCTATTTTCGAGCGCGCACCTGCCTCACGTGCAATAGATTTAATCTCTACCACACCATCATAAATCTCTGGTACCTCTATTTCAAATAGCCTGCGCAACAAATCGGGATGGGTGCGACTGACAACAATAGATGGGCGTGCGTTTTCGCCTCTGCCGCTGGCCTCTACCGCAGCTGGGTCGCGCACATCTATAATCAGTGATTTTAGGCGCTTGTTGTGCCTGTAGCGTTCGTTTTCCGGACGTTCGTTAAGCTCTTGTCCGCCACGTTTCTTATCAAAATGTGGCAGCTCTGCCTCTACGCCATCGCGAATCTTAATGATTGTAAAATCTGGAGTGGTCTGTAACACCGTGCCAGTTACTAACTCGCCCTTGCGCTCTACAAACTCGCTATATATAGACTGCCTACCCGCATCACGAACAATAGACATAATGACGCTTTTTGCATTCTGGGCAGCAATACGACTGACGTCTTTGGGCGTAACGTCCCTTGGTTCATACGAGGCAAACTCGCCAGTTTCCTCATCCATGTCGCCAATGCCTACCATCTCGTAAACATAGATATTGCCAGTCTCGCGATTGATGGTAACTGAGGCATCCCAATCTAGCTTTAGAACAGCCTTATAGCTTTTGGCCAACGATTGCTCTAAACGCTCCAATAGATACATCTCGTCGATATTCTTCTCTTGCGCCAGCGCCTCTAGCGCCGCCACTAACTCAGATGACATCAATTGTCCTTTCTCGTAAAGTCTACCTTACCTTTAAGGTTCGCTTTTTTTATCTTCGTAAACGGTATTTCTACCGTCGCATTTTCTAGCTCTAATACTATTATGCTAGCTTGCTCTTCTTTGTCTTCCTTAATTCTCTTGCCAAAGTTTTCTTCTCTGTTGCCTTTGTCATCTTTGGCATCACTTGCATTTTCGCGCTCGTTTGCAGCATCGCAAATAGCATCGGCAACTTTAGAAACCCTTACTTCGCACAGAAGCGCCGTCCACTTGCTGCGCCCGTTAATAGGCTCTGTGCTAACAACAACTTCCTCGCCCACAAAACGTCTGAAATGAGCCAGCGTCCGCAGCGGCCTATCTATACCCGGAGATGAAACCTCTAACGTATAGCTGCCCTTTATGGGATCCAAAGCGTCTAGCCTTGCGGCAATCCAACTATTGGCAGCCGCGATATCATCTAGATTTAGATGCTCACGGTCTAAGAGCACGCGCAGCACGGGTTTGCGGGCAACACCAGCGACCTCGACATCTACCAGCTCAAAGCCATGTGCGCCTGCCTCATCTTCTAAGGCATTAATAATTGCTTCAGTTTGTGGGCCTCTTGCCACAGCTTTTCCTTGCCTCTCTTTTCCCTTGCTTACGTGCCAGCTTGCATGCCAACTTGTGTCCGGCGTGCATTTCTGCTTGCATGCCAGCTTGCGTGCCAGCGTGCATGCCTGCTTGCGTCCGGCGTGCATTTCTGCTTGCATGCCAGCCTGCGTGCCTGTTTGCGTGCCGGCTTGCGTGCCAGCTTGCGTGCCAGCGTGCATTTCTGCTTGCATGTTAATACCCAAATTTTGCTACATCCAGCCGTCACTCAGCAACAAAGACGTTATGAAAGCTTATACAGCCTTTTTCGCCTCAATCTTTCATACTCGCAAAGTCACTGATATTAAGTCTGCAGCAGCATGCGCTCATATCCAGATATGTTTAGCGCTACTAACAAAAGAAAGCGGGACAAGCCCACTTTCTCGTAAGAAAACAGCGCAAACCAGCGCACTGTCAAAACGTCCTTGTGCGCTGGGTCATTAATTATTACATTTTATCACATAGTTGTTATCTGCGTTATTATAAAGCCATAATCATCAGGTCAAAGGCAGGCAGCCAAGTTTCTGTTCACGCCCCACGTCATCCTGAGGCGAGCGAAGCGAGAGCTTAAAGGATCTAGTTCGTCAGACCGAAGTGTCAGAGCCTTAAGCATTGCCGCCACGGCAATCTCAGGATGACGCAGGGGGGGGGCGTGAACAAAAACGGCAGCCAAAGACAGACGCGAAGTGATTTCTCTTACATTGCCTTTGGCTAGCCGATTTTCTCTAAAGCGCCTTAAGAAATTGACATTTACTGAAAAGTTAAAACATTCTTGCTTTGGCTAGCCGATTTTCTCTAAAGCGCCTTGGGGCACACTTGATTTATTAATGACTTCCCAATTTGTAACAATAGTTGCACTTGCCTTAACAAGTAGATAATCACCAGGCTTAGGCAATTCGCGAGCGCTCGCCATGTCACTACCTGGAGCAAATACTGTAAAGGAGACTGATTTCTTCTCGCCATTTGCACTGTATGCAGTTAAGTTATATTCCTTGCCAAGCCCCATATCCTCACCATTATCAGATAAAATGGTCTCTGGAACAACATTGTAACTTGCAGGTATAACAGTGTAATAATCAGATGAAGCATAACGATCTAAGTAATACTGCCGCCCAAAAAAGGCGATAGCTGCAACTACTACAACAATAGCAACAACAATGATAATTTTTTTCATAGGTGTCTCCATTCCGCCGCTTCGCAGCGACACAAAAACGGTATAAAAGTTAGCCGATTTTTCACGTCTAAAATTCCAGCTCTTTCTTTTTAAACGCTAGCACAGATAGTGCCACCGCTATCGCTACATAAATAAGATATTCTACTATAGGCAAAATTAGCGGCTCGCCTACAAGCATACCCAAAATAATTCTAATGGTAATGCCAGACATCAGGTGTTCAGATAGGTTAGGCGCTATGCTGTTTATTAAATCCCAACTGAACAAAGCTGCCAATAACTGACCAATAACACCTAAAGATAATAGCAGATAAGTAACCATACCAAATGTTGCTCGCTGCAAACCATAAACTATGATGGCAGATACAGCAGAAAATGCAATTGCCTCTAACAAGGCCTTTAGGGCCCACGCATACAAGGTAGAAAACGCCTCTAAAGGTACAGCGCCATTAAATACCGAAAACGCTGCCCACATAAAAACGGGAATCAGGGCAAAAATAAGCACACCAAATATGATGACCATTATCAGCTTCGCAATGATAATCTTTGTCTTGCCCAGACCAAAGCCAATCAGCGTGGTCAGGTTTTTTGCGTTTAGATCATCAGTATAAAATGCCGCAAACAAATAGCCCCCAACAACAGCTGGAAAAAATGCCGCCAAAGTCTCTGCATCCTGCTTAATTTGCGTCGCTTCATTTCCCATACCAGAACGAATAAACACTAAAAGCAAATAAAGAAGTGCAAACGAGCCAAAATAAATATACATGCTTTTTTTTCTTAGCACGCGATAGGCCTCACCAAGCAGATAGTTAAACATCTTGTTTGCCTCCGATCAATCGCATAAAATACTCTTCAAGTGTGGTTTCTTGTGGAGACAAACGATAAAGCTCCACGCCGTCGTCAATCAGCGTCTTTGCAATAACTTCAGGTTGGTCAAGATGTGATTCTATGATAAGTCTGCTGCCTGCTGCCACAGCCTCAGTCGCAACGAGCATTTCTGCAAATCTTGATTTTAGTGCCACTAATGCTTTTTGCCCATCATTAACATCTACAATCAGCGATTTCTTTGTATGCTCATGAAGTTTAGTATGGGTAATTTCTTGCACCAAGTTGCCTTGCTCAATAAATCCAAAGCGCGTTGCCACTAAGTCTAACTCGCTTAAAATATGAGAAGATATGATAAAGGTGGTGCCTCGCTCGGCATTCTCGCGCTGAATAACCGCTCTGATGTCGGCGATGCCCTGAGGGTCAAGACCATTAATTGGCTCATCCAGTACCACAATAGGCGGGTTACCCAGCATCGCAGCAGCAATTCCTAGACGCTGCTTCATTCCCAGCGAAAAAGCCTTAAATGGTTTTTTTACATCTTCTAGCCCAACCAATTTTAGTAGGCGCTTAACCTCGCCTTTGTCATGTATGCCTTTAATAGTCCTAAGGTATTCAAGGTTTTGCTTTGGGTTTAGATAAGAAAAAAACGCTGGGCTAATCATAAAGCCAATTTGCCGTCTGGCAACACTTAGCGCATGAGGTGATGTTTGTTCACCCTTTGCGCGCGAGGTCGCTGCTTGTTCTCGTTTAGCGTGCGAGGTCGCGCCTGCTGCATTAAGCGTCGCTTCTGCGCCTGCTGCGTTAAGCGTCGCTTCTGCGTTCTTGCCGCGCATAGCCACATCAGTAACTTTGCGACTTGCGCTGATTTTTATTTTTCCGCCCGTAGGCTTTGCTAAGCCCATTACACACTTAAAAAAGGTGGTCTTACCTGCGCCATTGCGACCAACGAGACCATAAATGTCACCTTGGTTAAGAGTGAGCGACACCGCATTTAATGCAGTAAAATCACCATATTTTTTTGTTAATTCCTGCGTCTGCAAAAGTATAGTCAACTAACATGCCTCCTAACTAAAAGTATATATTCTACACAACAGGAGCTACAAAATTGCTAAATTAGTTCACTGGTAACCTAAAGGTTATCTAAAGAACACCAAATAATTACGAAGCCTCCCAGGCGTGTGACAGAAAAGTCTCACCCCAAGAGGCATCGTTTTAACCGTTTTCTTAACAAGCAGCTTTTGTGCCCGATTTTCGCCTATTTACGTTGTTGGCGTATGTTAGCCTAATCTAACATTTGCTAAGAACCACAAAGCAGATTTTTAGATGGGACGCAAACCGCTGCGCAAACTAAGCGACACAAAAGTTTTACTTGCAAACAGCCCTTAGAGGCTGCGCGATTTTAAAAATTTTCGTTATGGCTGAACGGTAAGGATATATTTATCGTCGCTAAAGAACCCATCTACAAACTCGATTTCAACTGGCAAGGCAGAATCCTCAAGACTGTAGTCAAAGATACCGCTTATTGTTGCTCCTGGCAGCAGACTATCTTGTAAGTGATCCTCTTCTCCACCTGTTGTGAAAGCCATACTTAACTTATTGCGCGTTGTGCCATTGTTTTGATAAGCACCGCCAACAACATCATAATATAGTAGCTGGACAAGCATGTCTTTATCGCCATTGTTTGTAATCGTAAAGTACACAGAAAGCATGGGTTTTCCGCTATAGTCTTCGCCAACAACAGTTTTATCAATCTTTATAGTTGTGTCCTTACCAGTAAATGTCTTGGTTGCTTCATCAAAGGCAGCCTCTGTAGTTTCCTTTTCTGAAGTCGAACTCCCATACGTTGTAGTTGCCGATGATTGCGATGATTGGGCTGCCTGCGATGCTGCTGCTTGCACCCTATCTATTGCTTCTCTTACCTCGGGGTCATTTGCCACCGCGGCGGCACTTGCATACATCGCAATGGTAACTATAAGCGCAACAGCAGAAAGAATTGCTCCCGCAATGCCAAAGCCTTTTGGCCCCTTACCTCCCTTTGCCAAAATAATTGCGACGATGCCCAAGATTAATCCAACAATCGCTAACGGAAAACTTAGGATGTTAATGAGCGGGATAAACGCTGGTGGCACAGCTAAAATGCCAAGTACCATTGCGGCTATTCCCAAGCCCTTGCCTTTGTTTCCCTGTGCTGGTTGGGATGCAGCTGCAGGCTGCAAATTTCCCTGTGTAGTGCCTGTTGTTTCATTTTCTTGCATTTGTAAAACCTCCCTGTAAACTATGTGCGCCACAACGCACGAAACATGTCTGGGAGAAATAGACCCATAACCCACCGCTTTAGCAGCAACCTTAAGTAATCTGATAAGCGACACCCACAGTCGTCTGACACCACAATGGAGAAGGACATTCTCCCGTTAGTCGCCAAACTGACTAAAGCAAAAAAACCTTAGAAGGGACTAGATGCCCTTCTCTCAAAGTCTTGCTACAAAATATTCGTACATGTCAGTTTGCCAATAAAAAGTATAACAGACATCACCTCTGTAATGTTTGGGAAATAATCATGTTGATTCTTTTGTTATTTACAGAAATTCTAGCTACATGAAGCTACATGAATCGCAAGGAACTCCTTAACCAGATAGGTCTTGCCAATGCGTCGGCGCCCGTAGACGGCGACGAACTCCGACTTCGCAGACTCACAGCACATCTGCAAGATGCGCTGCTCTTCTTTTCTTCTTTTCTGCCAACAAAGCTGTTTGCCATCAGTATTATCCCTTCGGTTTACCGCAACGCGTATTGTAATTTTGGCTCTAACTGCGTTTTTAGCATTGTTAGAGCCAAAATTTGCGCGAAATCGCCGTGGATAGACCAACAAATTCACCAACCAACTACACTCGTCTGCGAGCACCTGAAGCGCAGCCGGCTCACTAGTATTTCTTATAGGCTGTCGCCAACCATTTCTTTGGAGTGATACAATTGGCATTGTTAGATAAAAAGACAGCAGATATAAAGACGATTCGCTTGACGACATATTTGCCTGACAATAGATTCGCTTGACGACAGATTTGCCTGACGACATCACGACTCACAGAATGGACTAAAAAATTATGCTAGGAGCAATAGTTGGCGACATTGTAGGTTCGCGCTTTGAGTTTAACAACCACAAAAGCAAGCAGTTCACACTCTTTGTGCCCGAATGCACGCCTACAGACGATAGCATTCTCACGCTTGCCATAGCTCAGGCGATCATGCAAACAGATCGCGTGCGCAGTCGCGAGGTCGCGGGCTGCGGCAACGACGAGCTGTATTATCAGGTGTTGCGCATAAATGC
>JAIRQA010000065.1 GCA_031256715.1 Coriobacteriales bacterium
CGAGGAGTATATTGATGACAAATCTACGCTTATAAGATCTGGTATTTTTTGCGAATCAACTTTTCCCGTAAATCAACTTAGAATTATCAAAGGGATATCGTCATGGAGATTCTTAGACAGATGAATAGCGCTGGTAAAACAATTGTTATTGCCACCCACGATCAGTTCATAGCCAATCAGTGCTCGCAGTTGGTAAAGTTGTAAGCTACTTCTCTTTATCGGTTTCAACCACGAACTCCTCAATAAGATCCATAAGTTTTTGCTGAGAATGAATGTCGGTCTTCAGATAGATACTATAAATATGACTTTTCACCGTATGCGCAGAAACAACTAGTTTCTTGCGAATATATTCTGCGTTACGACCGCGCACTAGATGCATAAGAACATCAGTCTCGCGTGGAGAAAGTTGATAGAGCTTAGCAACAGCACTGCACTTGGCGACAAAGATGTCATCTTCTGAGCTATTGCTGGCAGAAAGCCTAACGATAAAGTCCGAAGCATGCGAGGCAGAGGTGTCATGGTGTTTTTTTTCTGGATAAAATATCATGCTAGATAAGACTATAAGAAACACAGTAGCAAGTAATATGTACGACACTTCTGTTTGTCCCAAACCTAGGTGCAATAAAACCATAGCAACAAGCCAACCGCCAGAAAAACCAACTCCGGCGGGAACCAAACCTGATGGTACATGATAAAAGACAGGTAAATTTCTTTCTAACACTAGTTTAACCAGATTGGCTGAATTGGCTGTCGTAAACACCACCCAAATACCAGCAATTGCACAGCTAGCCACAATCCACAGCCAATTTGGGGCAATCGCCAGAAGCAGGAAATCGCCCACAACAAAGACAATAAGAATACGCAGTAATAGCACAACCGATATCCTTAGGTTTAGGACAGCTAGGGTCATCATCAGTGCTGCTGCAAGGAGCACAACCAATATGGCAACCATGATTGCCATAGAACCTTGGGAGAAAAGCAGCACAAAACCAATGCCAAAAGCGATGCCTAAAGTCACAAATGAAGGCTCGACCTCGCGAGGAGACGTTAAGAATTCTGTGCGCGATGCAACTGTTGGGATTTCATTAGCGTTAGAGCGCGAGCTCATATAAAAGAGCAAGACCAAAGAGAGTAACAGGAAAATGTCACAAGCAATAGGCTGCGCAATAGGAGGCATCATGGCACAGAGAAAAAAGAGCAGTGAACCACCGGCATATGACGCAGTGGTAAAAATGAGGATATTGCGAATTCTTGTCTTGCCACAAACATCCAGCCAGCTTGTAATAAACCAAGCCATAGACATACCAGCTAGTAAGCTAGCACAATAGCATATTAGATCACTAATAGCTACTCCTGATGTCTTTGCCAACACCAATAATGGCAATGCGGCGGCAATCACTGTTGCAATTAGCAAAGTGTTCCTGTAATGAAAACGTGCTTTTAGTCTTAGCGCCAAAAAACGGATAAGCACATTACCAAGTGGCATGCCAATAAAAAGGAGTGTCAAGCAGATATCGGCAGTAAGGCGCGCTGAAGATGCTGTAGTATTCTCAACAGAAAAAAATACAGAAGCCGTTTTGGTTGCAAAGATTGGCGATAAACTACCCATGAAATCACCGGTAGCAAAATCTGCCGCTGGCAACGTTAGCCCAGCTAATTCAGTTGACACATTTGCAGCGCCAAACACGCTTGAAGCGCTTGTCACACTTGCGACCCCTAACGCACTTGTCTCTGATACAAAGAACCAAAAGAACGTTGGAAAAAACCATCCGAGCATCAGTGAAAAACCGATCACTCCCAATAGCTCCATGGCGCCTATGCGATGTTTTGCAGACTCTACTGCCAACTATTTCTCCATCCTCCTGCGTTTTTATATAAGTAACCAAACAAGAAAACTGTCTGTAAAAGTTTAACGCAGTTTGGGTGTTTTATGTAATAGCAGATTCAGACTTTTTTTGCTATTTAAGGAGTTGTATTTTTTCTTTTTTGGATTTGCTAGTGGATAGCTGCTTGACGTTTTTGTGAGCGTTGCGCTTGGATGTTGTTTTATGAAGCGGCTTCGTGCTTAAAGAACTCAAGAATTTTATGTCGTCCAACTTGGTCTAACGCAAAATTGTCTTTAGCTAAACCGCACTGCAGCATCAAAGCATGCGTACAGCAAGCAAGAATCAGTTCAGGGTCATGCGTAACAACGAAAATTGTCTTACCTAGCTCATTTAGCTGACTAATGTTTTGGGCAACTCGCTGCATATGTGTATAGTCTAGGCCACTGGTTGGTTCATCAAAAACAATAATCTCGCGTCTAGAAGCAAGTGCAGTTGCAATGGCAACGCGCTGCTTTTCGCCTCCAGATAGGCTCATTGGATGCGCATCTTTAAGATGGCTTAAGTGTAAGCTGCTTAAAATTTCTTCTATTTCATTTGCCATCACTTCTGCATCTTTCCCTTGACTTTGCAGCCCAAGCGTTATCTCGTCTAAAACACTCTCGGCAAACAATTGATGATTGACATCCTGCATAACCATGAAACAAAGCTTGCGTCTAGCCGCATTGGCAAAGCTACTTTCACGCAGTGCACGACAAACAGCAGCCTTACCGCGAGCACTACATGATGCGCAGGCGTTAACACCTAATTTCTTACGACGCTCACAGTATCCGCTAATAGTAAGCTTACCTTTAAAGTGCTTATTTAAGCCGCATAAGCAGCGCGCAAATGTCGATTTCCCCGCTCCATTTGCACCTATGATTGCAATTACCCCACCTTTAGGTAAACTGATTTCGGGAATACTTAAAGCATTATCGCTATGCTTATAGCTATAAATAAAGTTGTTAAGAAGAAGCATCTTTGCCTGAACATGCTTTGCCGATGCAGGTGTTTCAGGTGCCGCCACATCCTCCGTCATCTCTAACGCTTCCAGCTCATCTAATGAAAATGCCCGCAACCCAAGAGCAGTGCGCTCCTTGCTACCTATTGCCTCAAATTCTTCCCAACTATAATCTGCCACTATCCTACCTGCACGCATACAAAGTACGCGGTCACAGACACCTCTTAGATAATGAAGGCGATGCTCGGCTACAACGATTGTCTTTCCCTGTGTTTTCCAGCATTCTATCTGATCTTTAAGGTGCGCAACAGAAGCCATATCAAGGTTTGAGGATGGCTCATCTAAAACATATAGCTTGGGCTGAAGCGCCGCTACAGACGCACAAGCAATCTTTTGCTTCTGTCCTCCAGATAGCTTAAAAATATTTCGCCCCAACAAGTCCTCTATATGCATCTGCCTAGCTATATCTTGCACGCGAACAATTATCTCTGACTCGGGTAAGCCTAAGTTCTCAGGCCCAAAGGCAATTTCGCTTGTGGTATCAACGTTAAAAAACTGGCTGCGTGGGTTTTGAAACACAGACCCACAAGTACCCGCCAGCTCGTATAGTTGTGTATTTGGTATATCCTTGCCATCTACAATTACTTGACCCTGAAGATATTCAGATGCGTTAACGTCGTCTGTCTTCTCAACATTAGAAAAACCATCGTAAAAATGCGGGATTAACCCATTAAGCAAACGTGTAAGTGTTGTTTTGCCACAGCCAGATTCTCCGCAAACAAGTACGCATTCGCCACGATTAAGACTTAAGTTTATGTCGCAAAGTCCGCCTTGAGCTTCATCGTCTTGCATCAAAGCAGAAGTCTGATAGCAAAAATTTACATTGACTAACTTGATTATTTGCTGATTTGCTTGTTGCGCTTGCGGCGTGGTGGGTTTCTGCATATTGTACTAGCTTACTAGCACCCATTGCACATATGCAACGATACTTATCGCACAAAGCAAAATACTTACGTAGTCTTGCGCGTGAAATCCAATATTATTGATGTTGGTTCGCTTAATCGGCGCGCCTAAACCTCGCGTGAGCGCAGCACAAGAAAGCTCCTCGCCAATTTTTAAGCTGCACATCATCATTGGTACTACGCGATACTCCAACATCTTTAATGGCTTGCCGCCAGCAAAAGAAATGCCCCGCATTCGCATCGCGTCGCCGATAGCTGCGTATTCGTCTCGAACCGTAGGAAAAAACCGAAACATAACAGAAAGCGGGATAGCAATTTTTTCGCTAACATGCATTTTGCGCATAGCAGCCATAAAGTCACTGACAGTAGTAGTCGAGACAAGAAAATATGCCATCACTATACAGGGCATGAAGCGCACAAGAATACCTACGCACGCAAGCAAAATGAAATTCAGAAGTCCACCCACAAACTGAAGCAAAAAAATCTCGGCAAAATAGGCCAAAGCAAAGGTCAGAGAGCAAATAACTGCCGCGCTATAGCGACGCGAGCATGCAAGTAATACAATTGGCATTACTGCGAGCAAAGGTCGAGCAAGGGTCATCATTTGCCCGTAGCCGCCAGTAGTTAAGACCACACTTATTACTACCAACATAAGAAGTTTTGTGCGTGGATCAAGGCGTAAGCCGCCTTCACTATTTTCGCTAAAAATTTCTTTTGTCATTAGTTCATTCTTGCTGTCATTAAGCCATTCCGGTTGTCATTAAGCCATTCCTGCGCGAACAAAATGCTTCTTTAATACCGCACGACCAATAATTGCGCCCAGACAACCAAAAACAAAGCACGCTAATACAAGTATTGGCGCAATCCAATCCGGCATAAAACTCATATAAGCATCTGCATACTCTTGCCCATAGCCACTTGCGATAATTACTTGATAATATGCGTCACGTGTAAAAAACGCGGGCACAAAATTACCAAATATCGCTATGCTCCAGACGCCATAGGCAATAATTGCTTTTTTGGCACTTTTGTAACCACCAGATTTTACGATCAGTTCTGCGATCAAACCTGTAACGATGCCTATAGGCAAAATCCAACTAGAAATCCCTCCCACCAAAATGTAAACCAAACCAACAAGAATGATCATGATTAGCATCGCGCCAAATTTGCGCACTTTTGTGACCAAAAGCATAAAGGGAATGCCACCAGCAAGCGGACAAAGCGCTGCCAGAGCCGGAATAAAAATAGGAATATAGCCAACAAAGGAAACCGCGAATACAATAACAAAAAATATAGCTGTAAAGATTCCAATGTTGATAAGATCTTTAGGTTTTAGTCGGTTTTTGGCGTTACTCTTGATGTTGCTATTGCCGCCGCTCTTAGTGTTCTTGGCGTTGCCATTTGCAATTTCTTTGGTGTTATAGTCACTGTTGTCTTTGGCAATTTCTGTAGTGTTATAGCCGCTGTTGTCCTTGGCATTAACCTTGCTGTCTTCGCTAATGCCATTAAAGATGTCGCTGCTATTATCTATTACGTTAACCTTATTACTTTCGCTGCCGCTGGTGTTACTGTTGTCTTTAACATTTACACTGCCGTTGCCTCTAATGACATCACTGCTAGTCATGTTACTTGAGTTTCCCACAATATACCCTCCTGCTATTCATTTTTTATCTATAGGCTCTCTTAAAATATAGTCTTTTGCAACTTCCCATTTGTTCCTTGGTTTGTTTGGTTTTCTTAGCTTTCTTGGCTACATGGTTTGCTTTGCTTGCTTGGCTGCATGGCTTACTTGATTTGCTTAGCTTGCTTAACATCGGTCGCAAGCTTAACGACCCTTGTATCCCTAGAAGTTAGAGATAGCTAACTACCATTAATATAATTATCACAGATTGAGCCTTGTATAGCAAGCCCATTCAGACATTCTTTCAGTCCCAAAAGGACGCAGTTGCGCACAGTTACGCACCGAAACTTTGCATAGTTACCGTTTAAACTATTTTTTGCTCTTCTTTGTTTCCCATTATTCTTTGCAGTGCCCGCAATAAACAAGCATGCGTGGTGGTGCGCTTTCGTTCGACTGTCGCAATGGAACACACCAGCTAAAACAAACTGTATTTGCCCTCAAGCTCTTGTTGGTGTGCAGCGGGTTACCACACCCACGTAGGGGCGACCTTCGGTCGCCCGAAATCATTTTTCTCATCGTTCATATTAATGCTAGTTGCCGCATCTTGTAGGGGCGACCTTCGGTCGCCCGCTCTAGAGCTACACCCATGCTTGCCGCACCTCGCGGATCGAACTATGTTTGTTCGAACTCCTTTTAATGGTCTACACCCGTTCGCGCACACTATGTCACCGTGTTCATGCGAATTCAGGACGCAATTTCAGACAATATCTCCTAGCAGTGATATTTTAGTTCCAATATCGCAATCGAGCAGTTTTCCTAAGCGTTTGCCAAATGTCTCTAGCAGACCAAGTTCAGTCT
>JAIRQA010000073.1 GCA_031256715.1 Coriobacteriales bacterium
TTCCTTCTTGCATTTCCTTCGTAGGGGACGCTGTCCACAGCGTCACGTTTGCATAAGCCCGAATTATTTCCTTCTTGCATTTCCTTCGTAGGGGACGCTGTCCACAGCGTCACGTTTGCATAAGCCCGAATTATTTCCTGTTTGCATTTCCTTCGTAGGGGACGCTGTCCACAGCGTCCCGTTTACAGCGGCCCCTACATCATAAATGATAATTTATTTTTAAACGGTTCTTAATAAACTCGACAAACAGTCGCAGCCCTAACCTCAATTGCACCTGCCGTCAATAAAACCTCACCCGCTATGTTCAGTGTAGCTGTTGTTGTACAGACATCATCTAGCAAAATAATATTTTTACCACTTATGTCAGTTGTATCTTTTATCCCATTTATTTTTTCATTAGTCATCACGCGCGCACTTGTGTCTGCCAAACGAAAGGCACGCGCTAAATTTTCTGCCCTCTCACTGCGATTCAGACTACGCTGATCGCGCACCGTCTCTTTTTGCAGAACATGAGTTAACATAAGGCCAGTTAGCCTAGAAAACTCCTCTGCAACCAACCTCATATGACAAAAGCCACGCTTGCGTATAGCTCGCCTGTCTGCGGGAATATAACAAACCAAATCGGCCCATTGAATCCAATCCTTTGGCATTACCTCAAGAATTGCAAGTGCACAAAGCGTTGCCAAGCGCTGCTCGTGTTGGTCTTTATAGATAACTGTTAATCTTGCTGCTGCGTCACAGAACTCAAATGGACTTACCGACATCGTATAGCTTAGAGGCAAAGGACCTTTTGTGCCGCTGCATTCAGTACAAACAATACAGCCATAAGGGGCACCACAGCGCTTGCACCTATTTTGTGAATCTATGCGTGGCAAATCGTCGTCACAATGCTCACATAAAAGCTCACCAAGTTTGTCACAGCCTACGCATCTTAATGGCCAAAGTAACTCCATAAGAGTATTACTAAGCGATATCAGATGCGTTTCTAGCTTTTGATTTTCTATCATTAGATAATCATAGTATTAACTACTTTCAAAAAGCTATAAGAGTTGCATCAGAAAACCATCGTCTGCCCAACCGCAAGCTATCCTTAATCTTTCATCGGCTTAACCTCTGGCTATCAGAAAACCATCGTCAGCCCAACCACAAGCTATCAGAAAGCCTTCATCATCCTAACTACAAACTTTCAGAAATTTTATCCCTTAGAGTTGCCTCGGTACGATAGGCCTCCCACCCTCTTTCGCCAGCCTTAAAAAATGCTCCCCGCTCTAAGCCATCGGGAAGATATTGCTGCTCAACATAACCGCGAGCATCCAAATGTGGATAATGATACTTGCCATACTTATCAGATCCCGGCCGATGGCGGTCGCGCAAAGCGTTAGGCACATCCCTTGCAGGACCATTTGCCACCTCGGCGCGAGCAGCAAAAATGGCATTAGTGGCACTATTGCTCTTTGGAGCCAACGCCATATAAAGCACCGCCTGGCTTAAATTAAGCTGGCACTCTGGCAACCCAATGACCTCCACTGCCTTAAACGCGGCACTTGCAATAAGCAAAGCCTGTGGATCGGCATTACCAATGTCTTCACTAGCAAAAATATAGATGCGTCTGGCAATAAACTTGGGGTCTTCTCCACATTCTAACATGCGTGCAAGATAGTACACTGCTGCATCCGGATCAGAGCCGCGCATAGACTTTATAAAGGCCGAAATCACATCATAGTGAGCATCGCCTTTCTTGTCGTAAAGCAATGTGCGGCGCGGCGTAGCCTCTAGCACATGTTCTTTTTTTATGTCGAGAAACACACCTGTTGTCGCCTGCGTCTTGCCATCTAAGTTATTTGTCTTTATTGCTTTGCCGTTTAAGCCATCTTGCGCCTCTACCTTGGGATCAAGCTTGTCTGTCCCTTGCGACTTAACAACAAGGTCGCCTGTTACCAGATTATTACTTAAAACAGCCTGAGCGCCTGTCGCACTGCTTTTTAACTTTGCTTTAAGTGTGGCAACATCTGCTGCCAACTCTAAAGTTGTAAGTGCGCTACGGGCATCGCCGCCGCTCATGGTAACTATGGCTTCGCTGGCGTCCTTATCTAGAGTGTAACCTCCCTTAAGACCACGTTCGTCGCTTAAGGCACGCATAAGAAGTTTGGCAATATCTTCGTCTGCAAGCGCCTTAAACTCTACAACTCGCGAACGCGAAATAAGCGCACTATTAACCTCAAAAAAAGGGTTTTCTGTTGTTGCGCCCACAAGAACTAAGACGCGATCTTCTACCGCATGCAGCAAGGCATCTTGTTGCGAACGCGAGAAGCGATGAATCTCGTCTATAAATAATATGGTTCTCATGTTATTTAAAGAGAGCCTGCTACGAGCTTCATCAATAACTCTGCGTAGATCGCCAACACCTCCGGTAATAGCGCTTACCTCTGCAAAGTGTGCGCTTGTCTGATTTGCAATTATCCTTGCGAGCGTAGTTTTTCCGGTGCCTGCAGGACCATAAAGAATAATGGACGAAAGCTCGTCGTTTTCTATGGCGCCACGCAACCAAGTGCCTTCTCCCACCACCTCTGCCTGGCCAACAAGCTCATCTATAGTAACAGGACGCATGCGCACTGCCAAAGGAGCAATAGCACTTACCGCATTGTTCTCGACTTCTGTAAAGATTGTATCCATTTACTTATTGTAACAGGAAAGCACTTTTTATTTTGCGGACTCTATAGTTACGTCCGCTAAAGAATGTGGTGTTTCTTCTTCTTCTTCTTCTTGTTGTTGTTGTTGTTGCACACTCCTGCGCAACAGTGCCTTGCTTCTGGAGTATACATACGGATTCCTTTTTAGGGACTTTTAGTTCAGGATTATGCCCGTACGCCCTTCACTTCCAGCTTACGATTTTTTTGCCAAGTACTGTGCTACAACCCCAGAGTCAGTCATGATTGGCACAGAACCACTAGCGCGCAATTGACGATTCTCGTGCCCTTTACCGGCAACAACAACAACTGTCATCGCATCAGAGGCATCAATGGCAGTATGAATGGCCACTGTGCGATCTTCTATTGTGCGCGTCTTAGGCACGACTCTACCTGCTAATACAGCCGCATCAGATAATGCCTTGGCAATCTCATCGCAAATTAGAACAACAGGCTTTTTGTATGGATCGTCTTCTGTAAGAATAACATCATCTGCAAGTTTACCCGCAATAGCGCCCATCTCTGCGGGTCTATTTGGAGCCTTGCCACCAGGGCATCCAAAAACAAGACTAACGCGACGCTTTGGATACTGCTTGTGAACCAACTGTAAGAGCAGCTCTAAACTTGTGCCATTATGGGCATAATCTACAATAATAACTGCGCCCCAACTTGCAACAAATGTCTCCATCCGTCCCGGCACTCGCACTTGAGCAAGCCCGGCTTTAATAAACTCATCAGGAATATTTAAAGACTGGGCAATAGTAATAGCCGACAGAGCGTTTTGAGCGTTCATCTCGCCAGCTAAAGAAATGTTATAACCCTTGATACTTCCCGATACTAATACAAGGTTATCGCCTACAAAGGAATCTTTTGCTCTAGTGATGATTTCATCGTTAAGCTCTGCGCCAAGAACCATGCAATCGCATTGTGTCGCAAGTGCTAGCTTGCTAACAAGATAGTCTTTCATATCTGGATGCTCAATTGGCCCTATATGGTCACGTGAGAAATTTAAAAAAGCGCCAATTGTAAAATGCAGCCCCTGAACACGGTGGTACTTAAGAGCTTGACTAGAAACCTCCATAACAAGGTACTCGCAACCATTGGCAACTGCGGCTTGCATGTATGAATAAATATCAAAAGTTTCCTCTGTAGTTAGGCGCGAAACCACAGACTCTTTGCCATTAAAATTTTGTATGCCGCTAAGCAGTGCGGCAGGCATCTTGCCTTCAGATTTAAGCCACTCATCCAAAATAGATTTAAGCATATATACTGTTGTAGATTTACCCTTTGTTCCGGTAACAGCCACTAGTTTAAGCTGATCTGCAATGCCTGGGAATGCAACTTGACAAGCTACTGGCATTGCTTGACGAATATCGCTAACAACAATCCCGGGAATCATTTGCTCTTCACTTAAACCAAGAAAGGCAGCTTCATAGGATTGTTCGCTTACATACGCAATAGCACCAGCTTTAATGGCTTGAGTTAAATAACTTTTATTAAACCTCTCGCCCTTGCAGAAAAACAGATAGCCAGGTTTTATGGCACGAGAGTCATAACTAATACCCGTAACAGTTTCATTGGTAACGCGCGATACGTCGCTGCAGTGAACAAGATTATTGTTAAGAAGTAAATCAGAAGCACTAAAAGCAGCAAGATAGTTTACTAACTCACTTTCTTTACATGATGGCATATTTTGCTCCATCCCGCCGCCGCTAGGCGACACATGAAATAAATGGCTTCATTGACAGCCCATGCTAGGCACACTAGATGCCGGCAATAAAATAACTTAACATTGCTGTTAAGTGCATACTGTCAGATATGTTGCTTAGTACATGAAACGCCCCTGCACTCGGATGTACAGGGGCGGCTTCAGTCCTCATTCTTAAATCGACAGGATGAACCCACCTATCAAAAGGTGGGTGCCCGCACCGGAACAGCCAGCTTCCTTAACCAAGAAGGATACCTGTTTGAGTCGGTATCTGGATTCCCTATTCATTAATGTCGGTCCATCAAATTAGCCGATTAAGAATGAGGTAATAAAACTATAGCAAACTTCGCGCCGAATGCAAGTACCACTCACCGTAAATCTACGCCAAACTGTGCCATAAGTTTCTGTTCACGCCCCCATGCGTCATCCTGGGATTACAGTAACTCTACCGCGGGGTCTGACTATTGGTTTGGTTATTGGTTTGGTTATATGCGCGACCAAGCGCCAACAAGATCGGCTGAACACATGTTATAGCCACAGCAGCTTTAATCGCATCTACAATTATAAAAGGAAATACGCAGGCAACTAAAGTAGCCTCTATAGACGCCGATGTAACTATGCTAAACCAAAGAGCTCCAAAGGTTGTATAAATCAGGTAGATTAAAATCGCTAGCGCAGCAGTCATTGCCACTGTTCCTCCGATTGTGCGGGGTAGCTTACCTGATTTTATCAAGAGATGACGCAGTAGGCCAACAACAATAGCGGCAAGCAAAAAGCCAAGCAGAAAACCGCCCGTCGGCCCTAAAATCCAAGCCAGTCCACCTTTAAAGCCTGCGCCAAGCGGCAAACCAATAGCACCCAACAACAGATATCCTCCTGTTGCAATCACACCTTCGCGGGGACTTAAGATATTCAGGATAATAACAAGCATCATCGTTTGTAAGGTAAAGGGCACAGGTCCCAAAGGCACAGAGATAAACGCCCCTACCGCCAAAAGCGCAATGCATAAGCCGCAAAGTACAACTGACTGAGTCTTAGAACGCACTTTTGGAAGCGCAGTTTTACCCACATCATTGC
The DNA here is from genome assembly GCA_031256715.1 of Coriobacteriales bacterium. Taxonomy (GTDB): domain Bacteria; phylum Actinomycetota; class Coriobacteriia; order Coriobacteriales; family UBA8131; genus JAIRQA01. The sequence goes on from JAIRQA010000073.1 coordinate 5,473, forward strand.
CCTTGTTTGAATCATTAATAATAGTTAACATTTTCTTCCCTATCTACACTCTAATTAATCATTAGTTACAAAAACTCACAAAAGTTTACTAAAGCTAACTATAGCACGAAATGCTACTCTGCTTGCCGCTTCTGATAGCCAATTAGTTTCTCGCGAGCATCTGCCTCGGTGCCATTAAAAAGTAGCTCGGCAACGTCAGGGAACTCCTTAGAGAGTGCCGCAAATCTCGTCTGACTCATAATGAAGTCGCGGAAACTCTCTGTAGGCTCTTTCTGATCCAACTTAAATGGATTTTCGCCAGCGGCAGCCAATGATGGGTTGTAGCGATAAAGCTGCCAGTAGCCACAAGCAACAGCATCTTTGGTGTTCTCCTGTGTTTTGCCCATGCCCTTGCGCAAGCCATGGTTAATGCAAGGAGAATAGGCAATTATCAGCGATGGCCCATCATAAGCCTCGGCCTCTATGACTGCCTTTAAGAATTGGTTTTTGTCGGCACCCATGCCAACTTGCGCAACATAAACATAGCCATATGACATTGCAATGGCGCCCAAGTCCTTCTTTTTAACACGCTTGCCAGACGCCGCAAACTTAGCTATAGCCGCTTGCGGCGTTGCCTTAGATGCCTGCCCGCCAGTGTTAGAATAGACCTCTGTGTCAAAAACCAAAACATTAATGTTCTCGCCAGAGGCAAGCACATGATCTAAGCCACCATAACCAATATCATATGCCCAACCATCGCCTCCTAAAGCCCAGAAGCTTTTCTTAATAAGATAATCGCTGTCGCGCAACACTGCCATAGCATGCGCAGAATCTTTAGAAAGCTCACCTGCATCTAGAGCTGACTTAATGGCATCTACAAAGGCAGAACTCACCTGACGTGTTAAAGAGCCATCGTCGCGCTTCTCAAGCCACTCTATAGCAGCTGCCTGAACGGCAGCAGGGGCACCATTGCAAGATGCAATATGCGTTGCGGCTTCTACTAAGCGCTCACGAATCTGGCGGTTAGCTACTGCCATGCCCAAAGAATATTCTGCGTTATCTTCAAACAAAGAATTCGCCCATGCCGGTCCATGACCATGTTCGTCGGTGCAATAAGGCATAGATGGCGCCGACGCACCCCAGATAGATGAACAACCTGTGGCGTTGGCAATAACCATACGGTCGCCAAACAATTGCGTGATAACCTTGATGTATGGGGTCTCGCCGCAGCCAGAGCAAGCTCCAGAGAACTCAAAATATGGCTTGGCAAACTGCGAGCCCTTTAGTGTGAATTTGTTAGCGATGTTATCACGTATTGGAAGTGTCATGGCATAGTCCCAGTGCTTCTCCCAAGCTTTATCCCATCCACTTTCGGTCATCTGTAATGCGGTGGTCTTTGCCGGGCAGATATCGGCACAATTGCCGCAACCCATACAATCTAAAGGTGAGACTTGAATAGCAAAGCTGTAGTCATCAAAGCCTTTGCCATTTGCCTTTACATACTTAAAGCCATCTGGAGCTGCTTTTGCCTCGTCTTCGTTAAGTAAGAAAGGACGAATCGCAGAATGCGGGCAGACAAAGGCACATTGGTTACATTGTATGCAATTTTCAGATAGCCATTCGGGAACAGTTACGGCCACACCACGTTTCTCGTAGGCAGAGGTGCCAGAGGGAAAACTGCCATCTTCGCGCCCAGAAAATGCCGAAACAGGCAAGCTGTCGCCCTCCTGACGGTTTATGGGCACAAGCACATCGGTAATAAATGCAGGGAGTTCTTGAGCATCTGCCTGCTTATCTAGCTGCTCATCTAGCGCGTTTGCCCATCTTTCGGGAATGTTAATTTGCTCAAAGGCGCTTATGCCAGCATCTACTGCGGCATAGTTCATGCTTAACACCTTTTCGCCCTTCTTACCGTAGGCCTTATTAATACCCTCGCGTAAATACTTAATAGCATCATCTATTGCTATTACATTGGTAAGCGCAAAAAATGCCGCCTGCATAACCATATTAATGCGATTACCCAAGCCAATTTCAGTTGCAATCTTGTAGGCATCTATGATATAAAATTGCGCTTTCTTAGCAACCAGTTCTTGCTTTAAAGTGGCAGGCAAGTTAGCATCTAAATCATCGGCGCTCCACATCGTATTTAGTAAAAATATGCCGCCCTCTTTTAAATCTTTAAGCATATCGTATTGGTTTACGTACGCCTGATTGTGACAGGCAACGTAGTTGGCCTGTGTAATAAGGTAAGTGCTTTTTATTGGCTGGTGTCCAAATCGCAAGTGCGAGACTGTTATGCCTCCAGACTTTTTCGAATCATACGAGAAGTAACCCTGAGCATACATTTCTGTGTGATCACCAATTATCTTTATGGCAGTCTTATTGGCGCCCACCGTACCATCAGAACCCAGACCCCAAAACTTACACATGATAGTACCCTCTGGCTCCGCAGACAGCGTTGGGTCAAAATCCAGCGAGCAATTGCTAACGTCATCGTTAATACCAATCTTAAATTGGTCACGTGGGCAATCTTTAGCAAGGTTGGCAAAGACAGCAACAATCTGCCCTGGTGTTGTGTCCTTAGAACCAAGACCATAGCGCCCACCTATAACCAAGGGAGCATCCTGAATGCCAAAAAATGCCGAGCGAACATCTAAATACAAAGGATCCCCGGGAGCTCCTGGCTCCTTTGTGCGGTCAAGCACACAAATGCGCTTTGTTGTCTTAGGCAAAGCATCCAAAAAAGCTTTTGTGGCAAATGGACGATAAAGCCGCACCTTTAGTAGACCAATCTTTTGGTTCGCGAGCAGATTTTCCATCGTCTCTTCTATGGTCTCGCAAACCGAGCCCATGGCGACAATAACATTTTCTGCATCTGGAGCGCCCACGTAATCGAAGAGATGATAGCTGCGACCGGTTCGGCGACTAACTTCAGACATATACTCCTGCACGATGCTGGGTAAAGCATCATAAAATGGTTGCGCAGCCTCGCGCGATTGAAAGTAAATGTCAGGGTTTTGAGCAGTACCGCGAATCTGAGCGTGATTTGGACTCATTGCGTTCGCGCGAAATGCGGCAAGAGCGTCCTTGTCTAGCATCTCTTCTAAATCCTTGTAATCCCAAGCCTCAATCTTTTGAATCTCATGCGAGGTTCTAAAGCCATCAAAGAAATGAAGAAATGGAACACGACCCTTAATGGCGGCTAAATGAGCAATAGCGCCTAAGTCCATGACTTCTTGCACGCTACACGATGCCAAAAGCGCAAATCCTGTTTGACGCGTTGCCATAACATCTTGATGGTCGCCAAAAATCGAAAGCGCTTGAGCAGCTAGGGCACGAGCACTAACATGAAAGACGCCCGGCAAAAGTTCGCCTGCTATCTTATACATATTAGGAATCATTAGCAAAAGACCTTGCGAAGCTGTATAGGTGGTGGTTAAAGCACCAACAGCTAGAGATCCATGAACTGCGCCAGCAGCGCCTGCTTCAGATTGCATCTCTGTAAGACGAACTGTCTGACCAAAGATATTCTTGCGTCCATAAGCCGCCCATTCATCTACATATTCTGCCATTGTTGATGAAGGAGTAATGGGATAAATTGCGGCGACATCGGTAAATGCGTAGGAAACATGTGCAGCAGCAGTGTTTCCATCCATTGTCTTAAGGTTTTTGCCAGTTGCTGGAATACTGCTTGTCTGCACGCTTGCCTCTTCGTTAGACACTGCACTTCCCTCTTTACTTAATTCTTTGCTTGCCTCTTCGCTTAACTTTGTTTGCACATCACTTTTCGCTACCAGACTTCCCTGTTCAGGGCTTTGTGTGTCTTGCTCGGTGAGCTGATTTGCGTTGTCTGACTTAAGCTCATGTGCCAACTGGGGCTCTTGTGCCATGTTTGCCTCTTTCTCTAGCTGGTGGCCAAGCGAAAGTTGATTTCGCCTTAAAGACCATCGATAAGGAATCACCAAAAATCAATGACAGAAGAAGAATTATAATTGCATGAGGCGCTACATTGGCACAACACCTTGGTAACTGTCGGTTACTGGTAAAACATCAGGCAAGCGGTGCACTTGGCGCCGCATTGGGTGTGACAGACAAGCGGCGCGCTGTTAGCGACGCACAACACAGGTCACGGCTGAAGAAACTTAGACTTCAGCCGCCCCGTTATTAGTTATATCGTCTTAAGCAGCAACTATACGCCATTGCTGATTACTTCCTCCATGGAACGGCCAAGTTATAACCTTTGTGCCACTGGCATTTATGCCACCATAAACATCTAGGGCAAGGCCACTTTTTGCCGACACTACACTATAAACACCAGGTGTTAGCTGAATCAGCTCCCAACGCTGATTAAAGCCGCCATTTGAACCCCACTGAATTACATTGGCGCCTGCTGCCATACTGCCACCGTTAACATCCAGCAGTAAGCCTGATTTTACACACTTAATAACATAGTAACCGCTAGATGCCTCGTAGCTAAAATTAAAGACCTGATTAGCGCCGCCATGTTGCGGCCAAATGATGGTCTGCGCGCCAGCAGCCATAGAAGCGCCATTGATATCAAAAAGTTTAAGCGAAGACACAGAAACAATATTCTTGTTGCCACCTGTAAGCTGAGCACTATAAACATTAATCCTAAAGCGCTCATTGTTGCCCCCAGAAACTGGCCAAAGAATTACCTTAGCGCCATTAGCAGATGAACCTCCGGAAATATTCAGGCAGAAGTTTTGGCTTAGCTTAGATACCAGGGTAAAAGTGCCATTGTCCTTCTCTACAGGTAACCACATCTGATTATTGCCACCAGTCTTTGGCCACTGAATAACCTTTGCACCAGCAAACGCAAGGCCTCCAGAGACATCAAGATACAATCCCGAGCCTACGCTGACAATATTATAATAGCCATTGCCAACATAAATCATCCTAAAACGTTGATTAGGTCCAACATGAGCTTGCCACAAATTTAGTTGAGTTCCTCCCTGTGCACTCATGCCTGGAATGTCTAAGTTGGATATATTGTTGAGAAGACTACTAAACGACACGACCTTGCCATCAAATCTGCTTGCATCGGTGCCGGATCCGGAACCGCCATTGCCGGAGCCGCCCGTACCAGAGCCTGTGTCTGAACCACCGCTACCCGTATTTCCTCCGCCTGAACCGCTGCCTGTGTTTCCACCAGAGCCACCAGAGCCAGAGCCTGTGCCAGAACCACCGCTGCCGCCACTGCTTGTGCTAGCAGTTACCGTTAGCTGGCCGTTTGTATATGTTATCCTATAATTGCTACTAACATCATTATTCCCCGCCTTAATAAGCGCATTGCTTGCGACATTAGCACTTGTGCCTACGTTAGTTTGTGAACCTGTTATTACAACCGAAGCAAGCGTTTGCCCAGAAGCTATGCCGCCAGACGTCACCCTCCAACTATTTTTTGTAAGTGCGTTGCCATCATAAGGCTTTGTGGCGCTGTCGGCGGTTATGCCTAGCGCACGCTGTGTCACAGTAAGTGTACCTTCGTTGCGAATAATACGCAAACGGCTGTACTCACCTGTAACATCAATATTATTATTAAAGAGGCGCACTTCGGCAATTGTGTTAATAGATGAGCCCACGTTTGTCTGGCTGCCGCTAACGACAGCCTCTACCTTTGTTACTCCACGTGGTAACATATTTATTTCGGTCACACTGCTTGTTAATGGCACTCCATCATAAACTTTAGCAGTAGTCTTAGATTTCACCTCTAAACTGGGTAGCAAATATTCTAAAGCGGCACGCGCGTTAACTAAGCCATGTCCAAAAATGTCATCGCGACCAGGCGCACCTAAATCTTCTGCTGTGTTATAAAGCGCTTCTGTAAGTTCATCAACGCTTAGTGTTGGTTTTTCGGCAAAGAGCAAAGCGCAGATGCCGGAAACAACTGGAGTTGCCATAGAAGTGCCACTCTTTGTCGTAAAATCAGAGTCGTGAGAATAGGATGTGCTATAAATCACTTCACCCGGCGCGGCAATGTCTTTATATTGATTATAGTCTGAATAGAACGCTTGCCCTTTGCTTTGGGTAACAGAAACCACAGAGACAACCTCATCCCAATCGCTGGGATAACTTGTGTCTGTGCGCACACCACCATTACCATTGCCGGCAGCTGCCACACAGACAATACCCAGATTTTTGGCTTCGACAATTTTGGCGCGAAAAAGCGGGTCATCGCTGCTAGTATCATAATCACCAAAACTCATATTAATGACGCGCAAATTTGTTTGTGCTCTCTTAGAAAGCAAGTAATCCATAGCTCCTATGCAGGTAGCTGTATCGGAGACCCCCGAAGCAAAGATTAACACCGGCAGTATCTTAGCATTAAAAGAAACGCCGGCGCCCAGTTTGCCATTATTTACAGCCGCAGCCGCAATGCCCGCCACATGTGTTCCATGACCCGATGAGTCACCTACATTGCCAATAAGACCATTAGCAACTGACTGCTGCAGATAGCAATTATTCACCTGATCCCATGCCAATATCGTACCATTAGCGTCCTTAGCTAGGTTTGGCGCTATATCTTCATGTGTTAAGCGAACACCAGAATCTATGATACCAATGGTCACTTCTTGGTTTGTGCGGCGTAAATCCCAGGCTTTATAAGCATTAACCAAGCTTAGCCACCACTGCTTCGAATCATTAGCATCTGGATCATTAACAGCAAAAAGCGGATTAAGTGAGCCACTTGACACAAGACCATTTTGTGTGTTGCTGCCCTGTATCAAGCCATGTGCAGAGTCCTGTGTTAAGTCTTGTGTTAAGTCTTGCGTAGAATTCTGCTCAGAAGCACTTGCGAACTCGTCTGCCTCAGAATCGTCAAAGAGATGATAAATAAAGTTAGGCTGTGCAAACTTTACATTAGGGTCATTTGCTGCTACCAACAAAGCATCAGCCACAGTTACATCGCTTGGAAGCTCTACAACTGCCATTTTATCTTTGGCAATATCTTTATCTAAGAATACAGAGCTTTCAGTTTGAACATCTGCTGCGGTTGCCAAGATTTCTTTAGCCTCGGCAGAGTCTTCGTTATTCTCGACAGAAGCAAAAAATGAAATAGAGTCTAGATGTTCTTCAAGTTCATCCAATTCAGCCTCTAAAGGCTTATTTTCTGCCATGACAACAATGATCTCATTAGACTTATAAGACTGTACGTCTTCTGGAACAGCCGAAACAACACCTGCGGCTTCTGCCTGTTTTAGTGTGCTATAGGTTGTCTTTTCAGCTTCTTCGCTGTCTTCTTGTTCGCTGTTGGTGCTGCTCGCGCTGCCAGAAGTTGCAGGACTTGCGGCATCAAGCTCAGATTCTAGGGCGTTTACTTGCCCCTTTGGCACATCAAGACCAAATTGTTCTGTAGTAGTCTCGCCGCTCTCTGATACAGATTTAGAAACTTGGCTAGCATCTGTCTTTGATTGCTCTGGTAAGATTTCTGCCTCTTGCTGAGGTAACGTCGATGACAAATCATTGGCATAGGCTGTGCCAGGCAAAAATAGAGCTGCTGTAAGCACAAACGCCAACAGTAAACGCGATGCCTTTTTCATTTTTCACTTCCTTAAAATAGCTATTCATTGGTTTTAGTTTTATCTGTCATCAAAAGTGATGCCCATTAATTGCTAGCGCCCCAGATAAAACTTAAACCACTTACTTCTTAGTTTTAGCAGAACTTTTAGCACCGCCAGAACCACTAGCACCGCCGCCAGAACCACCAGCCTTGGCAGCCTTGCCTTTAGCGCGCTTTGTGGGTGGATTTGCTAAAGCCTCCTTAGCCTGTTCTAAGGTTATGGTTGCTGGATCTAGATCCTTGTTAATCTTGCTAACAGTAACATTGGTTTTACCATCGGTAATATATGGCCCCCAGCGCCCATTTAACACCTGAATACCACAGCCAAGATCGGCAATAACCTTTGCGGCGTCTTTGGCGAGCTTCTCGTCATATAAAACAAGCGCTTGTGCTAGTGTAATATTAAATGGGTCTAACGCATTGCCCTTATCGTCTACAGCAGTCTTAGGAATGCTAACAAAGACCGCGGCATCTGCTGTGCCCTTACGACCTTTTCCTACTTGAATATATGGACCAAAGCGTCCGGTATTGGCTCGTACTTCTCTTCCGGTATTAGTCTGCCCAAGCAAGCGCGGCAATCTAAACATCTCCATCGCGGCTTCTAGAGTCACGGTATCTATGGTCATGCCATCCGGTAGTTTGGCAAAAGTTGGCTTCTCGTCATCTTCGGCGGTACCTAATTGCAACATAGGCCCAAAGCGACCAATTCGCGCACTTACCGGCTTGCCACTTTTAGCGTCTATACCAATCTCGCGCATCTTGCTCACAGAGCGCCTATCAATGTCTGCCGATGCCTCTATTAAAGCGTGAAAAGGACCATAAAACTCGTTAAGCATGCTTATCTCATCACGCTTGCCACTACCAATTTCGTCCAGCTCGGTCTCGGTCTGAGCAGTAAAACCATAATCGACTATATCTTTAAAGTATTCTAATAAGAAATCGCTAAGCACTTCGCCTATAGCGTTTGGCACAAGCTTGCCTTTGTCGGCGCCTGTCTTCTCGTTTAAAATACTACGCGTTAAATCAGAGCCAATCAGCTTAAGTTGCACAACCGCGCGGTCTTTTCCCTCACCCTCGCCAACCGTAACGTAACCTCTAGACTTTATGTTATCAAGAATTGTGGCGTAAGTTGAGGGTCGGCCTATGCCTAGCTCTTCTAGCTTCTTTACTAAAGTGCCCTCTGTATAGCGAGCCGGTGGCTTATTAAATGATTGTCGCGCTGTAACATCGCAAGGAAATAGCTCGTCACCGGTTGCGAGCAAAGGCAGGTACTTCTCGGAACTCTTGCCATAAACTCTTAGGAAACCATCAAAAAGAACGGCTTCACCTTTGGCTGCAAAACGCTCATTAGCATCTTGTGCCGCAGAGGCAACTATGGTTACTGTAGTGCGCTCTAAACGGGCAGCAGCCATCTGCGATGCCAAGGTTCGGCTACGAATCAGCTGGTAGACGCGCTTCTCAAAATCATTTTTACCTGCCTCAGCTACGCTAATATCTGTAGGACGAATGGCTTCATGTGCCTCTTGAGCGGCCACAGACTTTGTTTTATACTGCCTTTTATGCGCATATTCAGTGCCTAGATTAGCAGATATCCACTTGCCAATTGCGCCTAAAGCTTGGTCGCTAAGATTTGTAGAGTCGGTGCGCATATAGGTAATCTTGCCGTCTTGATACAAGGCTTGCGCAGCCGACATGGTCGAGCGCGGTGACATGCCAAACCTGCTATTTGCTTCTTGTTGTAAAGTAGAGGTGGTAAATGGCGGTGGTGGATTTCGCGTTGCCGGCTTGCTTTCGATATCTGTAACCTGCCATGTGGCACCAATCAATTTTTCTAGAAATGCTTGAGCGGCTTTCTCGTCTGGTAATGTCATGGCAAGTTCTGCCTTTACCAATTCAGTGTCTGCCGTGGCATCGGGTATTGAGGGGTTGCTGTCTGTTGCGGCATCGGTTTTCGCGTCTGCCGTGGTACTAGCTGCGGCATCTATTGCGCTAACGTTTGCGGCATCACTGCTACCGCCGTGCTTGGCAATCACCTCGGCGACCAAATTTGCGTCCTTGCTTAATAGCGCGGCAACCTTAAATACTGCTTCAGACTCAAACGCCGAAATTTCGCGCTCGCGCTCTACCACAAGGCGCAACGCCGGAGACTGCACACGACCGGCACTTTTGCCTCCCGGCACCTTACGCCAAACAACAGGCGAGAGTTCATAACCCACAATACGATCTAGTATCTGACGCGCCTGCTGAGCGCGAACAAGATTCATGTCTACGCGTCTGGGAGTTCTTACAGCCTCCTCTAGGGCGCTTTTTGTAATCTCATGAAAAACAATACGATCGGTGCTAGCTAAATCTAAACCTAACACCTCACAGAGATGCCAGGCTATGGCTTCGCCCTCGCGATCTTCATCAGTTGCCAGCCAGACGGCATCTGCCTGCTTTACAGCACGCTTTAGCTCTAAAACAGTCTTTTTTTTGTCGGGAATAACCTCGTATCTGGTTTTAAAGCCATTAGCGATATCTATGGCATTTTCATCTTTTGGCGGTATCTCGCGTATGTGCCCAATACTGGAGAGCACACGATACCCGCTGCCCAGATAGCGCTCGATGGTCTTAGCCTTCGCCGGACTCTCAACTATAACCAGTGTCGGGGTGCTGCTCAAAATCCTTGTTCTCCTAATCAACCAATATTCATAAAGTGTAGCGCCGCATTCTTCTAAACAAACCGCAACACATTAAGTCACTACACATTAAGTCATTACGCATTAAGTCATTACGCATTATGACACCACAATGTTATAATGTCAAAATGTTAGCATATTGCAACATTATTGTTGGTATGCCGCAACGCTATTGTACTGCATTATAAGCCTTTTACTCAATTTGTGCGCACAGCCATTGCTACCACATTATTGTCGCACACTACAGCCGCCACCAGACGACTTTTGCTCAATTTGTGCGCACAACCATTGCGACCACGCAGTTATGCCTTTACCCCCTTGCTCGCCTGCAGCCACCACAGGAAAAATGGTTGCCTGCGGATTAAGCCTGCCTACATCCTCTTTAAACTGACGTTCATCAAAGTTAAAGACATTAAGCGTGTCAATTTTGTTGAGAAGAACTGCCTTCGCCACCTGAAAGACACCAGGGTATTTTAGCGGTTTATCGTGACCTTCCGGTACACTAAGAATCATCACTTTTGCATCCTCGCCAAGATAAAAATCTGTTGGACAAACCAGATTGCCAACATTTTCTACTATTATAATATCTAGCTCGTTTAAGTTTAAGATATCTAGTGCACGTTTAATCATCGCGCTTTCTAGATGACAGGCACCCCCTGTGTTAATTTGTACCGCGGGAATACCCTGCTCTTTAATACGTTGCGAATCTACATCTGACGCGATATCGCCCTCTATAACAGCAATGCGCCAACGATCGCGCAAGGCCGCAATGGTCGCCAATATTAATGAAGTTTTGCCAGCACCCGGCGAAGCCAGAACATCCAACATATATATTTTGTGTTTGTCTAGCAAGGCACGGTTATCTGCCGCCAAGCGGTCATTAAGATCCAATATTGGCTGTTCTATGGCAACTTCCCTAGTCATTTTTTTCCTCGATTTCTATAGAGCTAATGTACATCTCGCGACCACTAATGAGCTCCGTGGCTAAAGAAGCGCATTTTGGGCATGTCCATTGGTAACGATCGTGCGTAAATTCATGCCCACATTGCACACAACGCGAGCGAGTAGGCACAGTTTCTATATTTAAAGTTGCTCCTTCGCAGATAGTGCCCAAAGTTAGCGCCTCAAAAGCGAACTGCATGGCATCAGCAACAACTTCTGCCATCTCGCCAATAGCAAGACGCACCTCAGTAACGCAACGAGCCCCCGACTGATTGGCTGTCTTCTCTACAGTAGTTAAAACATTTTGCATCAAGGAAAACTCGTGCATGAAAGCCTAGACAGCAATAGCACAGGAAACTACCTGCTCTAAGCCGTCTCCTCCTGCTCCTCTTTCTTTTGCTTGGCGATGCGCTTAGCCAAGACAATGCGCGATAAGGCGAGCGAGCCTTCGTAGAGCACTGCCATAGCACAAAACATGAGTATCATGGTCATAGGATTGGCATCGGGAGTAACAACTGCGCAGATAATTAACAGTGCAACATAGACTGTGCGCCAACTTGCCCTTAATTTTTTGTAGGGAACGATATTAAAGACTGTAAGATAAAAGACCACCAATGGTAGCTCGAAGGCTATGCCAAAGGCAATCTCGAAGAGCAAAATGGTGTCTACATATTCATTGATCACTAGTTGTGGCTTACCTATTGGTTCTGCTTGCTCTAACATCCACCCAAAAGCAGGATCCAGAATTATCAGATAACAAAAGACAACGCCAATCGCAAAAAGAATCACAGCTACAAAAAAAGTTGGCAAGACCCACTTACGTTCATTGGGATTAAGCGCAGGTAAGAAAAATGCGAGCATCTGCCAGATCCAGATTGGAGTTGTAACCACAATTGCAGCCACAAAGGAAATAAAGAAGCGCACGGCAAAAGCATCAAAAGGCTTTAAGAGAATTGCGTTACTGCGAATAAACTCCTCAGACGCCAACTCATTGGGGTTGTCAAAAAAAACGGCCACAGGCTTTAACAAAAAAACCAGAATTGTATCTGAGAAGAAATAGGCAACACAAGCAACAACAATGATTGCAATGACAACAACTGTTAGGCGTCGCCTAAGTTCGCCAAGGTGATCCCAAAGGGACATACGCGCAGGTCCTATTGGCATCTAGCTGTCCTCCTTAATAGGTTTAACTGTTGTGTTAGTTGCGGCAGTAGAAGCTGGCGGTGTGGGCTTTGCAGCTGCTGCGGTTGCGTCTGTTGCCGTTGTAGGCTTTGCAGCTGTTGCTGTTGTTTTAGTTACTGTTGCAGAGACTGCGGCAGTTGCAGCTGTAGCTGTAGAGACTGCTGCGGCGCTATTCTTATTGCCTTTATTAGCATCTGCCGAGGCATTAGTTTTGTTTTCTAAGTCCACGTCATTTGTCGCTGCCCTTCTGGCAGCCATCTCTTTTTCCATGGCAGCACGCCGCTCGGCAAAGCTGCGAGTAGGTGCCGTTTGCTTCTTTGCTTCGCTTCCATCTACTGCCGCTTGATTCGCATTGCTTTTAGCTTTGCTATTCTCAACATTTGTTTTTGTAAGATTGCTTTTTGCAGCCTCATTACCAGAATCGCTGCTTATATCATTTTTGGTGTCTGCTGCAGATTTCTTTGTGGCGCCGTTTGTGGCATCGCTTGTGGCGAGCGTGTTGGTATCCTTAGCGTCGTTTTTACTGGCAGTCTTGTCTAGATCTTTGCCACCTTCGTCACCTGTATGCTTGCCGGTGTCCTTATTGACATTCTTGTCAATAGATTTTTCGCTCTTCTTGCCCTTAAAGAAGTCCACAGTTTCCTTGCCCAGCAGTGCCTCACCGATGTTTTTTACACTGCCATCCTTATCTAAGCCGGCAAAAGGATTAACTAGCGGCTCCAAATCCTTCATGGGATCAACAACTTCTTTCTGAATAACTTTAGTCATCTGCTCCTGAGCACCACGAAACTGCCGCACAAAGCGCATAACGGTTTTCGCTACTTGGGGCAATTTGTCTGGCCCAAAGATTAGAAAACCAAAAATAAGTATGATGGCCAGCTCCATGCCGCCGATGCCAAACAAACTGTCACTCCTCTAAGCCGTTGTGTGTCCTACTTGCAATTATTTCTCTCGCTCAAACTGTCACACAGGTTCGTTAACCTACAAGTACACCTTTAGTTCACCTTAAAGTACATCTATAAGTGTACCTATATGTTTACCTACAAGTTTACCTACAAGTTTACCTACAAGTTCACCTACAGGTTCACCTGCAAGTTCACCTGCAAGTTCACCTGCAAACAAATTTGCATCAAACTTACATGCAAACTTACAAACTCTCACTTCAACGTAAAAGAGCCTGACGCAATCCAGGCTCTTAGATAACAGATGGTGGTCGGAGGGGGACTTGAACCCTCGGCACACGGATTTTCAGTCCGTTGCTCTACCAACTGAGCTATCCGACCATTTCGCGCAGATTCGCGTTAAGAATAAAATTGCGCTAACAACAGTGATACTGTTGTTGCCTCTTACATGCACAATGCACTTATGCGTTTAAGTCACACATGTGACGTTGTAAATCTTGAACGCAAGTTGCATACGCGAAACTCGCACGCATTTTACGTCTACAGAACTCTGCAAAACTCGCACGCATTTCGCGAAAATATATTTTACCACCAATGCGGCTACGGTCAAATGGCAATCCGTAAACCGTCATAAGCAATCCGGATACGGTCACAATATTGGTCCAAAAGCGCATTTAGCGATGTTGTTGTGATTGGAGTATCATAGTGCATGGCAAGATGTGTGAGCCATGTTTTCTTGGCAGCCAGTTCTTCTGCCGTTGCAATTGCAGAAGCAATATTATTGTGAGAATCGGGCATCCAATTCTTTCCATTAAATGTTGCATCTATAAGCAAAGCATCTAAAGGTCGCATATTTAGTAGATGCTTGATAGTCGCATCTGGCAACTTAGCGGTATCGGGAAAATATGCCAACGACTTTTTTTCTGTTTGCAAAAGAAAACCAAAAGCTCCTACAGAATGTTTTGCCTTCAAAGCAGTGTAGCTTACATCATCAAATCTCAGAGTATCTTCTGCGTTAATAATATGAATTTCCAAGCAATCTAGCATAAACGCATATTGTTGTACTAGTATATTAGCAGTTTGCTCATTTGTGTACACAGGCAACCTGTCACGTCTGGCAAGTTTAATGTAAAACTCCAAATGCGGGAGACCGCCTACATGGTCATAATGCTCATGCGTAAGTAGCACTTGATTTATCGCAGTAATACCTTCGCGAACTAATTGTGAACGCAAATCTGGCGAAGCATCTATTAGCGTAACGCTGCCATTTGTTGCCTTAATAGCTATACCCGGACAGGTGCGCTGCGCCAAAACATTCGCGTGAGCCTCGCGACAAGCCACACAATCACAATAAAATGCTGGCACACCAACAGTGGTGCCGGTTCCAAGAACAATTACCTCAGCGACATTGCTTTCGTTTTTTGATTGATTAAGACAACAGTCAGCTTCTTCGTATAAAGAACTTACAGGCGCATCCGCAACCGCATTCTCATTTTTAGATCGACTCACACTCATACTAGACTCATGGTTAATTTTATCGCAGCCTACTCTATCGCTATCAAATTCTGCCGCTGTCTACTCTGCCACCGACTATTCCTGCGTAAGCACCACAGGTCCATTGGCTGTTATCGCTATAGTCTTCTCGAAATGAGCAGACATACTGCCATCTTCGGTAAAAACAGTCCATCCATCTGCAAATGGGCCTTTTGTACGATGTGTGCCAACATTAATCATTGGTTCAATGGCAATCACCATACCAACCTTAAGCTTTGGCCCTACACCCTTACGACCAAAATTTGGAACATTTGGGTCTTCGTGCATGTCGCGGCCGATGCCATGACCAACATATTCTCGCACTACAGAAAATCCTGCCTGCTCGGCCACAGTTTGCACAGCATAGCCAATATCGCCAACATGAAAACCAGCTAGTGCAGCGTTAATGCCTGCCCACATGCTTTGCTCTGTCGCATCAAGCAGATGCTGTGTCTGAGGCAATATCTTACCAACAGCAAATGTTGCGGCGTTATCACCAACCCAACCACCAACAATAGCGCCAGTATCTATAGATATGATGTCGCCTTCCTGCAATATCACATCACAGGAAGGTACCCCATGCACAACCTGATCGTTAATAGAAGCACAAATAGTTCCCGAAAAGCCATTATAGCCCTTAAAAGCAGGAATGGCACCTTCCATGCGTATCAGATTTTCTGCAAAACGGTCTAGCTCAGCAGTGCTAATTCCAGGACGCACTAGCTCACCGGTCTTGCGTAGCGCCTTAGCACTCACACGACCAGCTTCTTTCATTGCCTCAATCTCGTCTGCAGACTTAAGTTTTATCAATCAGAACTTCCTTGCTATAATCCTTGTTCTAATTCTTGTTCTAATTTTGTTCTAATTCTTTGCCAAAGCCGCTCTAATGTCAGCAAAAACAGTATCAACCGGCCTGTCACCGTCAACCTCTACAAGCAAATCAGCACCTTTATAGTAATCCAGTAGAGGAGCAGTAGATTTCTCGTAAACATCTAGGCGATTACGCACAGTTTCTGGTTTATCATCGTCGCGTTGATACATCTGACCACCGCATACAGGACATTCAGTTATCGCCGCAGTCCCAATATGTCCACAAGCATGACATAGACGCCGCGACGTAAGCCGCTCTACAATCACTTCCGGGTCTACAACAACCGCAATAGCGGCATCTATATTGCGTCCAAGATCAGCGAGTTCAGATGTTAAAGCAACTGCCTGCGCCGTCGTGCGCGGAAAGCCATCCAAGATAAAGCCTTTCTCTGTGTCTTTCTCTTGAAGTCTCTCTTTTACTAAACCAATAACAACATAGTCCGGAACAAGATCGCCCTTATCCATATATGTTTTAGCTTCTTTACCAAGTGGCGTCATGTTTTTTACGGCAGCACGCAAGATGTCGCCTGTAGAGATGTGGGCAATATCATATTCAGAAACTAATTTAGCTGCCTGCGTTCCCTTACCTGCACCAGGTGCACCCAACAAAACGATGTTCATACGATTTCCTTTCTGTTTTATTTTAAACGACAGCAAGAACAAGTATTATAAAGAACAAGTGTTATACTGCAAAACACTTTAAGCACATGGTCATGTGCGAAAATCAAACAATATAAGTGACTGGGCTTTAAGCGCGTACTGTAATATCCTATTCGTATTGCCGTTTAGTAACAAATTAGCTCTACCGCTAAAAACTTATTTGTGTCGCCGGTAAACAGTTTGTTAACCTCGACACTTAATATTGTATTTGTGCCAGAGCTTAATTCTTTACATGCACTACAGCCAAAAGTCAAATTTATTCCACCGCGCAACGGCAGAATTATGAACGCAGGTAAAAACAATCAGACAACAATCACTTTAGCGTTAGTGTTAAACCTCAAACACTATTTTGCCTAAGCCAGCGCCATTAAACGCACAGCAACAATGATAGCGAACTACCTAAAGAAGCCGTCGTAGTGGTGTTGCTTTAACTGGCTTTCGACCTTGCTCATTGTGTCTAAGGCCACACCCACCATGATAAGAATAGATGTGCCACCAAATGCCGTAATTAATGCATCTTGGGTAAAGCTAAACAGAATAGAAGGCACGACTGCTATCAGTGCAATATAGATGCCGCCTGGCAAAGTAATACGATTAAGTATATTCTTAATGTAAGTTACTGTGTTTGTTCCAGGACGCACACCTGGAATAAAGCCACCCTGTTTGCGAAGATTGTCCGCTGTGTCATTAGGGTTAAACACCATAGACGTATAAAAGAAGCAGAAGAAAACAATCAGCGCAAAATTTAGCACCCAGTTTAGCCAGCCGGTAGACAATGCATTAGAAAACACTGTCAGCCATTCTACCTGAAAAAAGACAGCCAGCTGAGCCGGAAAATAAAGGATTGATGACGCAAAAATAATTGGGATTACGCCAGCACCATTAATCTTTAAAGGAATATATGTGCTTTGTCCGCCCATGACACGCCTTCCCTGAATGCGCTTTGCATAATTTATAGGAATACGTCTCTGCGCGCGCTCGATTAAAACAATACCTGGAATTACCGCTAGCACAACTAAAATAATTAGAACTGTCATGGCGATGCTTTGTGTCTGCGCAGAGTTAAAAATAGCACCTGGAAAACCTGCGACAATGTTAGCAAAGATGATTAGGGACATACCATTGCCAACACCACGTTGAGTAATGAGCTCGCCCATCCACATGATAAATCCAACGCCAGCGACTAGCGTAAGCACAATGATAGCACTGGTGATGAAATATGGAATCTCAGTTGTCAATTGAACGCCATATTGGGTACTTTGAAACAAGAACAAATAACCAATGGCGTTAATGAAGCCCAATCCAAGGCAGACATAGCGCGTTATCTGTGTAATTCTGCGTTGACCACTTTCGCCCTCGTGAGCCCAGCGTTGCAACGCTGGAATTACGCCTTGCATTAACTGCATGATAATTGACGCAGTGATGTAAGGCATGATGCCCAATGAGAACACTGAGAAGTTAGAAAGTGCGCTTCCAGAGAACAAATTGAGCATCAAAAGCGATGGATTATTAGGGTCATTAAAGGCATTGGTGAGCGCACCCACTGGCACACCAGGAACCGGAATAAATGCCCCAAGGCGATACAAGGCAATTATCGCCAAAGTAAAAATGATCTTCTTGCGAAGATCGGGTACGCGAAACGCGTTTAGCAGTGCACTCAGCAAGGTGCTTCTACCTTCCCTCCGGCGGCGGAGATCTTCTCAGCCGCACTGGCCGATACTTTGTCAACCTTAACGGTTATGTTCTTTGTAAGTGTACCATTTCCTAGAATTTTTACCAAGACAGAATTATTTTTAATAACGCCTTTGTTTACTAATGCGTCCGCGTCTACAACATCACCGTTATTAAAGAGAGCATCTAAGCGGTCGATATTTACTGCCGTATATTGCACCCTGTTAATGTTTCTGAAACCTGGGAGCTTGGGTAAACGACGTGCAAGAGGTGTCTGACCACCCTCGAAACCATTGGATTTTGCCCCACCAGCACGTGATTTCTGTCCATTGTAGCCACGACCAGATGTCTTGCCAGTGCCAGAAGCATGACCGCGCCCAACACGCTTACGTGCGCGGGTAGAGCCTGGAGCTGGCGCCAAATCATGAAGCTGCATCTAAATCTCCTCTACCTCTACAAGGTGCTTGACCTTGAATATCATTCCGCGAACGGCAGGATTATCTACCTGTTCGATCGTTTTACCTATTTTTCCTAATCCTAAGGCGCGTATAGTCCTAGCCTGATCTGACTTAAAGCCAATCGTGCTTTTTGTTTGGGTGATTCTAAGCGTCTTTGGAACTGCTTTTTTCTTTGCTGCTGATGCTGCGGGCATTATACCTTCTCCTTCCAACCATAGATGCTCGCTACAGACATATCACGGCGGCGAGCAACATCATTAGGACTGCTTAGTGAACGCAGACCCTCTGCAGCCGCCTTAACAATATTCATAGCATTGTTGGTGCCCAATGACTTCGACAAAACGTTCTTTACTCCAGCAAGCTCTAATAAAGCTCTAACCGGACCGCCAGCAATTACGCCGGTACCAGGTGTCGCAGGCTTAAGTAACACTTTACCGGCGCCATAGATTCCTAACACCTCGTGCGGTAACGTCCCCTCCGCGTTGAGCGGAACACTGAACATATTTTTCTTGGCATCCTCCACGCCTTTTTTAATTGCAATAGGCACTTCCTGACTTTTGCCCATTCCAACGCCAACGCGACCTTCACCATCGCCAACAACCACTAGTGCTGTCAGGGCAAAGCGCCTACCGCCCTTAACAACCTTAGAAACACGATTAATGTAAACCACGCGCTCTTGAAGTTCAGGAACCTCGGCTCTATCTCTTGAGTCTCTTGGCATACTCACACACCTTTCCTAGATTTGAAGTCCGGCTTCGCGCGCACCATCTGCCAGTGCCTTTACACGTCCGTGATAAAGGTGGCCGCCGCGATCGAATACCACTGCAGTAATATTATTGTCAATTGCACGTTTACCAATAAGCTCGCCAACAAATGATGCGCCATTAACTGTTGCACCGTTCAGCTCGGCTTTGGCCTTAAATTCTGGGTCTAGCGATGACGCGCTAACAAGCGTCTTTCCGGCAACATCGTCAATAACCTGAGCATATATATTCTCATTTGAGCGCGTCACACGTAAGCGTGGGCAATCTGCTGTGCCACTAATCTTGCCACGCACGCGGCGCTGACGACGCTTTAATCCCGCTGCTTTGGCCTTCAGTTTATCCATTTCATACCTTTCCTACAATCAATCTTAGATCTGGACTCTATGCGCAATCAGAGCAGACTAGTTGCCAGCTGCCTTACCAAGCTTACGGCGCACATACTCGCCCTCATAGCGAATACCCTTGCCCTTGTAAGGCTCTGGCTTGCGCCACTTACGAATATCGGCAGCAATCTGACCAACCTGCTGCTTGTCTATACCGTTTACCGTTATCTGCGTTGGCGCCGGAACCTCAAAAGAAATTCCCTCTGGCGCTTGCACAAGCACAGGGTGAGAATAACCCAGCTGTAGCTCAAGGTCATTGCCTTTTAGCGCAGCACGATAACCAACACCAATAATTTCCAGTTTCTTAAAGAAACCACTGCTTACACCAACTACCATATTGCTAAGCAGAGTGCGAGAAAGCCCATGAGCGCTTCGCGCCTCACGGCTATCGTCTATGCGCTCAACTAACAAAACATCGCCATCCTGCTTAATGGTAACGTATTTTAAAAACTCTTGTGAAAGTTGTCCTTTAGAACCTTTCACTTTCACCAACTGGCCATCAATCGTAACTTCTACTCCGGCTGGAACCGGAATCGGCTGTTTGCCAATACGCGACATTATGCCACCTACCTTTCCGTTTTCCTGCCGCTACCAAATATAAGCGAGAATTTCGCCACCAACACCAGCTTTGCGGGCATCGCGGTCTGTCATTACACCCTTAGATGTCGAAACCACAGCAGTGCCCAAGCCACCTAAAACTCGCGGCAAATCATCCTTGCCAGCATACACGCGTAGACCTGGCTTAGAGATGCGTTTTAGCCCACGTATAATTTTTTCTCTTTTCTCGCCATACTTCAAAGTAATCTCTAAAGTGCCAACTGGCACACTATCTATGACCTCAAAGTCTACAATGTAGCCCTCTTCTTTCAGGATGCGGGCAATCTCTACCAGCTTTTTACTGGAAGGCATTGCCACTTTCTCCTTGCTCGCGGAATTCGCATTGCGCACCCTAGTGAGCATATCCGCTATGGGGTCTGTCATTGACATCTTACTACTCCTTCTTACAGATTTGTTTGTTTCTTTGTCAGGGATGATCCATCTAGCTGGTTCGCCTGCGCCCGTAGCACCTGCGCCTTGCCCGACAGCCTGCCATAGTGTACTAGCATAATAACATGCTGCATTGCTTTATCTTTATGTTGAGAAAACCGCAGCTGATCTTAAGCACACGTCTATCGCAAACGACAAGGTAATAACCCTACCAGCTTGCCTTTGTTACACCAGGCAGCTCGCCTCGGCTTGCAAGCTCGCGCAAACAAATGCGGCACAAACCAAACTGACGATAGTACGCTCTTGGTCTACCACAGCGTGTGCAACGGTTGTGCTGGCGCGAAGAGAACTTTGGCTCTCGCTTTGCCTTGGCTATCATCGACTTCTTTGCCATTAATAAATCCTTTCAGCTTTCAGCTTACTGCCTCTTAAATGGGAAACCCAGTGCATCCAATAATGCCTTGCCATCAGTGTCATTTTCTGCAGATGTTACAAAGGTGATATCCATACCACGAGTTCTGTCTACCTTATCGTAATCTATCTCTGTAAAAATTAACTGCTCGGTAATACCCAATGTATAGTTACCACGTCCATCGAAGCTCTCGGCAGGTATGCCGCGGAAATCGCGAACGCGAGGTATTGCTGTAGAAAGTAGACGATCCAAAAACTCCCACATGCGTTCGCCACGCAATGTCACCTTAGCGCCAATGGGCATGCCTGCGCGCAGTTTAAAATTGGCGATAGACTTGCGTGCGCGGCAAATACGAGGCTGCTGACCAGTAATAATGCGCAGGTCAGAGACGGCAGCATCAATTTGCTTTGCGTCTTGTGCCGCAGAACCAACGCCCATGTTAACCACGATCTTCTCTAAACGAGGAACCTGATTAACATTACCTTTCTGAAGATTATCCTTCAGCTTTGGTACTATTTCTGTCTTGTACTTCTCTTTTAGCCTTGCTGTCATTACTTCCTGCTTTCTCATGGTAAATTAAGAACAAACCATGCCTTAAGAAAAAACCATGTTAACTAATCAATTGCCTTGCCGCACTTCTTACAGATGCGCAGCTTTTTGCCATCTTCGACCTTTTTGGCAATGCGCGTGGGCTTACTGCATTTGGGGCAGACAAGCATTACAGTAGAAACATGAATTGGTTTCTCGATGCTTATGATGCCACCTTGGGGGTTATCACGAGTTGGCCGCTGTGCCTTCTTGGCAACAGCTACCTTCTCGACAACAACCTTGCGACTTTGCGGCAAGGCACGCATAACCGGCCCTGTGACTCCCTTGTCCTTGCCAGAAATCACCAGGACTGTATCGCCCTTATGGATTCTCATACTATTACTCATCTATCATCCTCTACAATCCTGGGATTATGCGCAACCCCAAATCCGTTCCTATTTGCCATTTCCAGTTTAAAGCAACCAGAGTAGCAAAGACTTAATGCAAAGAGCTTTATAAATGCATCTCGTGCTCTTTAAAAAACTTTCTGTGTCTATAAGTAAGACGCAGCAAGCAATGACTTGCTAAAGTGTCTCTGGAGCCAACGAGACTATCTTCATATAACGCTTGTCACGAAGTTCACGAGCAACCGGCCCAAAAATACGTGTTCCGCGAGGACCGCCCTGACCATCAATAACAACAGCAGCATTCTGATCAAACTTAATGTAGCTGCCGTCTTTGCGTCGCACTTCCTTCTTTACACGAACGATAACGCAACGCACTACCTCGCCCTTCTTAACGTTACCGTTAGGAGTGGCTTCTTTAACTGCACAGACAATGACATCGCCAAGACTGGCATAGCGCCGCTTAGAGCCGCCTAACACTTTGATGCACTGTACCTTACGCGCACCAGAGTTATCGGCAACCGTGAGCATTGTTTCTACTTGTATCATCTAAATCTTCCTCTCGGCTTGTCTTGTCACTTATTTCGCAAAGTTGCATTGCAAAAAATGTCACATACTTTCCTATTCGCGTCTAACAACGCTGCTGTCATTATGCACGAACAATTATGCGTGAGCATCTTAGCGCTAAACATTAAAGACAACCCAACTTTCCTACTTATCCTACTTATCCTATTTGCCTTATTTGGCTTTCTCGGTTATCTCTAGCAATCGCCATCTTTTTAATTTAGAAATTGGACGCGTCTCCATAATAGTCACAACATCGCCTAAACCAGCAATGTTGTTTTCATCATGAGCATGAAACTTCTTCGTACGCGTCATCATCTTTCCGTAGATGGGATGAGGCTTGCGTTCTTTAATTTCTACTACGCAGGTTTTATCGCCGGCAGCAGACACAACCACGCCTTGGCGCACCTTACGTTGACCACGTGAACTTTTGCTGTCGGCGTTAGCACTAGCAAAAGCAGGTGCAGGTTGACCGTTACCTAAAGCAAAATCTACTACAGAAGGAGTCTTCGCAGGCTCAACAGTCTCATTTATTTCTACTTCGTTCATACCTAATCCGTCCTTTACTAGCTTGCCAGCTCGATAGCAACATCAAGCTCACGGGCACGGATTTCTGTAAGGAGACGAGCAATATCCTTCTTCACCTGCTTGATGCGAGCCGTGTTGTCAAGTTGGCTAGTCGCCATCTGAAAACGCAGGTTAAACAGTTCCGTACGATTGTCCTTGAGTTGAACCTTTAAATCATCGTTGCTTAAATCGCGAATGTCTTTAGCTTTCATTTTTCCTCCCCGTCGCTAACTTGGCGGGTAACAATCTTGCACTTAATTGGCAGTTTCTGAATTGCCAGACGCAATGCTTCTACTGCAACTTCATGGTCTACATCGGCAATCTCAAACATTATGCGGCCTGGTTTAACAACAGCCACCCACTCTTCGGGATTACCCTTACCAGAACCCATGCGGGTTTCGGCAGGTTTTTTTGTGATAGGCTTGTCCGGAAAAATATTTATCCAAACACGACCACCACGCTTCATGTAACGTGTCATAGCAATACGGGCGGCCTCAATCTGGCGGTTAGTAATCCAGTGAGCTTCCAATGCCTTAATGCCATAGGTACCAAAATTTAATTCGGTTCCACCTTTGGCAGTGCCTCTCATCGAGCCACGTTGCACCTTACGATGCTTCACGCGCTTAGGAATTAACATGATTACCTTTCTCCCTTCCTGCGAGGACGCTGTGGGCGTGAAGAGCCCTCAAGCGCCGGCTCGGGTGTAGGCATACCGGGAAGTTTTTCTCCATGATAAACCCAGACCTTTACACCTATAGAGCCCATGGTTGTTGCCGATGTGGCAAAACCATAATCGATTTTTGCACGTAAGGTATGCAATGGAACGCGTCCCTCGCGATACCATTCACGACGACTCATCTCGGCACCGCCAAGGCGTCCAGAGCACTGAATCCTGATACCCTTAGCACCGCTTTTTATAGCGCCTTGAACTGCTTTGCGCATAGCGCGACGGAAAGCAACGCGCGCTTCCAGTTGCTCGGCAATAGATTGCGCTATTAGCACTGCATCCAACTCGGGACGTTTTACTTCTACTACATCTACATTTACATGATTTCCGGCAATCTTTTCTAGATCCTTGCGCAACTCATCAATCTTTGCACCTTTTGGACCTATAACGATACCAGGACGAGCAGTTGTGATAATTACCTTCACCTTGTCGCCAGCACGCTCAATCTCGATCTTAGAAATTGCCGGATTAGACTTTTCTTTGTCCTTGCGGCTGGCAAACTTATCCTGACCTTTACTCGCGCCAGAAAACGAATATTCGTTTAAATATTTGCGCAAGGCAAGGTCGTTCTCTAGGGTTTGCGCGTACTTGGCACCACTGAACCAACGACTACGCCATTGCTCTGTAATACCCAGACGAAAACCAGTTGGATAAACTTTCTGACCCATACCTTAGGCCTCGCTTTCTGTGCCGACAATAACAGTAATGTGACAAGTACGCTTGTTTATACGCGATGCCGAACCCTTCGCGCGCGGACGTATGCGCTTCAAAGTAGGGCCTTCATCAGCATAAGTCTTGGTGACTCGCAAATTCTCTGCACGAACACCATCGCGTTCGGCATTGGCAATGGCGCTATTAAGGCACTTCTCAACAACTTCCGCAACATTACGCTCAGAAAACTTTAGTATCTCGCGGGCGCGTACAACCTGTTTCCCACGAATCAAATCTATGACCATGCGCGCCTTGCGCGGAGAAACCCGCACATAACGGGCAACTGCTCTGGCTTCCATTGCTTACCTCTTCTTCTTATCTGCCGCATGACCGCGGAAGGTGCGTGTCACAGCGAATTCGCCCAACTTGTGTCCAACCATGCTCTCTGTCACATATACAGGCACATGCTTGCGTCCATCATGCACCGCAATGGTGTGTCCAACCATTTCGGGAAAGATTGTGGATGCCCGCGACCAGGTCTTAATGACGTTTTTATTGCCCTCGGCGTTCATCTTATTAATGCGCTCCAAGAGCCTAGGCTCTACGAAAGGGCCCTTTTTCAGGCTTCTACTCATTTACTTTTTCCTCCTGCGAATGATTAGACGGCTGGATGCTTTCTTCTTATTGCGTGTACGATGACCCTTGGTTGGAACGCCCCAAGGTGTCACAGGATGACGACCCGCAGACTTGTTCTTTCCTTCTCCACCACCATGGGGATGGTCAACAGGGTTCATAACGGTACCACGAACTGTAGGACGCACACCCAACCAGCGCTTGCGACCTGCCTTGCCAATCTTAATATTTGAGTGCTCGGCGTTACCAACCTCGCCTACAGTTGCACGACAGACGGCCAACACACGACGCATTTCTGACGACGGCATGCGCAAGATGGCATATTTACCTTCTTTACCCATCAGTTGTATAGATGTGCCAGCACTACGCGCAAGAGCAGCTCCTCTACCTGGTTGAAGTTCTACAGCATGCACGATAGTACCAACAGGAATATCCTTTAACGCCAAGGTGCACCCAGGCTTAATGTCACTTCCGGCGCCTGATGTAACAACATCTCCCACTTTTAGACCCTTAGGGTGTAAAATATAGCTTTTGGCGCCATCGGCGTAATGCAAAAGCGCAATTCGCGAAGAGCGATTGGGGTCGTACTCTATAGTAGCCACCTTGGCAGGAATTCCATCCTTTATGCGCTTAAAGTCTATAACTCTATACTTGCGCTTATGTCCACCGCCCTGATGACGAGTAGTGATGCGCCCATAGCTATTACGTCCGGCCTTTTTTGGCAAAGGGCGCAGCAGCGCTTTCTCTGGCACAGTAGTAGTAATCTCCTTAAAATCAGAGACACTCTGAAACCTGCGTCCAGGTGACGTTGGCTTATATTGCTTGATACCCATTGTTCTTCTTGTACCTCTCTGTTTGCTTTGCGGGCTACTTATTATGTCGAGAAGTGCCCTTAACTGCTATTCTTTCTTTTTTTTGATAGTCTAATAAAGCAAACTATCAAATGCTAAAACATTTGCCCAAATCTTGAGCAAAGTTATTCTCAACAAAAACTAAACTCCAAATGCTTCTATGGCATCGCCTTCGCGCAATGTCACTATTGCCTTTTTCCAAGAACGAGTTACACCTTTAGCATGCCTCACTCGCTTTGGTTTTCCGCTGACATTCATCGTATTTACCTTTGTGACCTTTACATCAAAGATCTTTTCTACAGCTTGGCAAATTTCAATTTTTGATGCCTGCTTGGCAACCTCAAATGTGTAGCGGTTATCGGCGATCATATCTACACTTCGCTCCGAAATAATCGGACGCAGTATCACCTGACGCACATCTTCCATTATTGCAACACCTCCTCGATACGCTTTAGGGAGCCAGACGTAAAGACCAAGCTACTGTTGTCAATAAAATCCAAAGCATTTGCCTCAGAAACACCAATTGCCCTGACCTTAGGTATATTGCGAAACGAGAGAAAAGCATTAACGTCATTGTCGGGCAATACTATGGTTACACGCCCAGTGATTCCAAGCGCCACAAGCGCCGCAACAGCTGCTTTTGTAGATGGTTTCTGAAAGTTAAACTCGTCAACAACATACAATACCCCTTCTGCTTGCTTAGCAGAAAGTGCCGAACACATTGCCAGCTTTACCTCTTTACCATTAACTTTAAAGCTATAGCTGCGAGGATGAGGCCCAAAAACGGTGCCGCCACCTTTCCATTGCGGAGCACGAATCGTTCCCTGACGAGCGCGACCTGTTCCTTTTTGGCGATATGGCTTCTTGCCACCGCCGGAAACAAGACCACGTGTCTTAGTATCATGTGTGCCCGCTCTACGTGCTGCTTGCTGGGAGCGCACCACCTGATGCATGACATGAATATTTGGGGCAATGCCAAAAACATGCTCGGTAAGGCTGGCGTCGCCAACCTTCTTGCCCTCAACATTCTTTATCTCTATAGTTGCCATTTCTCTCACAATCCTCTTGGCGGCAGGTCGCCCCGCCCTAATACCTGTACTTTATGACTATGTTTAATCTCTTACACAATAAGTTTAACGTGTACTTCTACTGTGCTAGCATGCTAGTACAGTATCTTGCTATTTATTAGTCCTAATAGTAAGCAGTGCCCCTTTACCACCTGGCACGGCACCGCGAACTAATAGCAAATTCTGCTCAGTATCTACCTTTATAACATCAAGGTTTTTAACTGTAACCTTCTCGCTTCCCATATGGCCAGGAAGCTTTAAGCCCTTAAAGACACGGGATGGCGTGGCGCACTGACCAATAGAACCAGGTGCACGATGAAAATGTGCGCCATGGCTGCCAGGACCGCCCCTGAAGTTATAGCGCTTAATAACACCAGCAAAACCCTTACCCTTAGATATACCAGAGACATCCACAGATTTTGCCTCTGCAAAAGCCTCAACTGTAATTTGTTGCCCAAGCTCATAAGTGCTTGTGCTATCAACACGCACCTCACGCAAAACGCGAGAAGGCTCAACGCCGCCTTTGTTAAAATGACCCTTCATAGGCTGATTGACTTTGTTGGGCTTTATAAGACCATAACCAATCTGAATGGCCTCATAACCCTCCTTTTCGGCAGTCTTAATCTGCGTAATGGTACAAGGTCCAGCCTGAATTACAGTTACTGGCACAATTGTGTCATCATCAGCAAATATCTGAGTCATGCCCAGCTTGCGTCCTAACAATGTCTTACACATACAAAAAATCCAATCTTTTATTGGTCATGAGCCATTCAGCGTACCCATTACACTGCTCTCAGAGGACCTGCTTCCTTCTACTTCTACTTCAACTTCCGCTTCTACTTCTTGCAACAATCTATTTAGGTCTTCTAAACATATGCCGCTCTTAATTTCGCTAAGTAGGTCAAGCTTACTAGCAAAGTTAAAAAGGTCACTTTTAAATCAGACCCAACTAGACATCATCTTGCTTGGCATGACGCACTCACTTTTAACGTTAGGCTTTCTGTTTTCTCAACATAATTAGCAAGTTTTAAAAACCAAGCGCTAAGTGCCAAGTTATACACTTTAGTGCACAATTGCCAAGACCGAAAGTGTCATTAAAAGCTACAATTTAATCTCTATGTCAACACCAGCAGGCAGGTCTAAGCGCATTAGTGAATCAACTGTATTTGGCGTTGGTTCCAAAATATCAATCAGTCGTTTATGTGTACGCATTTCAAACTGCTCGCGGGAATCTTTATCTTTATGAGGCGAACGAACGACACAATAGAGATTGCGCTCGGTGGGCAAAGGCACCGGTCCAGAAATACTGGCGCCAGTCTTTAGAGCTGTCTCTACAATGAGCTTTGTGGATTTATCGACAATCTCATGGTCGTAACCCTTAAGGCGAATTCTGATTTTTTGAGCAGCCATTTAAGCCTTACCTCCTGATTTAGCAACAATCTCTTCTGCAACATTCTTAGGAACTGGTTCATATGACGAGAACTGCATGGTGTACGAAGCGCGACCCTGCGTAGACGAACGCAAGTCTGTCGCATAACCAAACATCTCTGAAAGTGGAACCAAGGCTCGTACAAGCTTGGCACCGCCACGCTCGTCCATACCCTGAATCTGACCACGACGTGAGCTAAGGTTCCCCATAACATCACCCATATAATCTTCGGGAGTCTCTACCTCTACAGACATCATTGGCTCCAATAGCACAGGGCTACTCTTGCGCAATGCTTCTTTAACTGCCATAGAGCCTGCTATCTTAAACGCAGCCTCAGATGAGTCTACCTCATGATAAGAGCCATCTATTAGTTCTACCTTAATATCTACAACAGGGAACCCGGCAACAACACCTGAAGCAAGTGCTTCCTGAATGCCTTTATCTACTGGCGTGATGTATTCTTTAGGTACCGTACCGCCAACAATCTTGCTCTCGAACTCATAGCCGCTACCTGGTTCTTGAGGCATCATGTTAATGTATACATGACCATACTGACCACGACCACCACTTTGCCGCACAAACTTGCCCTCGACGTTTTGAACTGCCTTTCCAGCGGTTTCGCGATACGCAACCTGCGGCTTGCCAACATTGGCCTCAACTTTAAACTCGCGCAAAAGACGATCGACAATAATCTCTAAGTGAAGCTCACCCATACCAGCAATAACTGTCTGACCAGTCTCTTGATTAGTAGAAACTCTAAACGTTGGGTCTTCCTCAGCTAGTTTTTGCAAGGCAACACCAAGCTTGTCCTGCTCAGCTTTGGTCTTAGGCTCAATTGCGATATCTATAACAGGATCAGGAAATTCCATACTCTCTAAGATAACGGGGGAGTTTTCTATACAAAGCGTATCGCCTGTAGTTGTGTCTTTTAGGCCAACAGCTGCAACTATGTCGCCAGCAGAGCAAGAAGTAATATCTTCGCGAGAGTTAGAGTGCATCTCTAGCAGACGACCAATGCGCTCTTTTTTATCCTTTGTGGCGTTAAGAACATAAGAACCAGCTTCTAATTTACCGGAATAGACACGAAAATATGTAAGTTTACCTACAAAGGGATCGGTCATTATCTTAAACGCCAAAGCAGCGAATGGCTCTTTATCGTCAGCCTTGCGTTCGGTTTCTGCATCAGTCTTAACATCGATACCCTTAATAGCAGGGATATCTAAAGGACTGGGGAGGTAATCAACGACAGCGTCTAAAAGCTGTTGTATGCCTTTGTTCTTAAATGACGCGCCACAAATAACAGGAGTGATAACACACTGAATTGTGCCCTTACGAAGTGCTGCGACAATCTCGCTTGGCTCGTAGCTCTCCCCCTCTAAAACCTTCATCATTAACTCGTCATCAAACTCTGCGGCAGTCTCTACCAGCGCTTCATGCAGCTCGTCGGCTCTTGCCTTGTAGTCGGCTGGAATATCGGCCTCTGCAGGATAAATCATGCCTTTATCGTCCTCGTTAAACATCTCTGCCTTCATGGTGATGAGGTCGATAATGCCGGTAAACTGGTCTTCTGCTCCAATAGGAAGCTGCAATGTGATTGGACGAGCCTCTAATCTATCTGCCATCTGATCGATAACAGAGAAATAATCAGCGCCAGTGCGATCCATTTTGTTCACAAAGGCCATACGCGGCACACTGTAACGACGCGCTTGACGCCAAACAGTCTCTGACTGTGGCTGTACACCACCAACCGCACAAAAAACCGCCACAGTACCATCTAGCACTCTAAGGGAGCGCTCGACCTCGGCGGTGAAGTCTACGTGACCAGGTGTGTCGATAATTTGAATACGATGATCATTCCAAAAGCAAGTTGTAGCAGCGCTTGTAATGGTTATACCACGCTCCTGCTCTTGCGCCATCCAATCCATGGTGGCGGCACCCTCATGTACCTCACCAATCTTATAGTTCTTGCCTGTGTAGTAAAGAATGCGCTCAGTTGTAGTTGTCTTACCGGCATCTATATGCGCCATGATGCCAATGTTGCGCGTATCCTTTAATGGTGTCTTTGCCATGCTAATGTTGTCTTTCTACTTGGTTTTTGTGAATGAAGCTCTTGGTCTGAACAACAAACGTCTTGCATAAAAAACTGCACTTCGCACAGTACGCGTTTGCTAATTTCATCCTTTGCACTAAAATTTGCACCAAAGCTTCGCTCCCAAAAATCCTACCATCGGTAATGACTGAATGCACGGTTAGCCTCAGCCATCTTAAATATGTCTTCACGTTTCTTTATAGAAGTACCCACACCGTTAGAGGCATCCAGAATTTCAGCTGCCAAGCGCTCTTTCATGGTTTTTTCTTTACGCTTGCGCGAAAAGTCTACCATCCAACGAATAGCTAGAGTTGTTGCTCGACGCGAGTTTACCTCCATAGGTACCTGATAGGTTGCGCCACCCACACGCTTGGGCTTTACTTCAAGTACAGGGCGAACATTTTCCATGGCTTTCTTAAAAACACCCAATGGATCTTGCCCACTCTTTTCTTCGATAATGTTAAAGGCACCATAAACGATGCCCTCGGCCACAGATTTTTTGCCATCTAGCAATATCTTATTGGTCAGCTGTGTAACAAGTCGATTGTTGTACACTGCATCTGGAGTAATCTCGCGACGCTCTGCGGCGGCTCTTCTTGGCATAAATATCCTCTTTCGGTAATTTCGGTAATAGAGCAAATACCTTTTTGGGCTTCTTTATTTACTGCTTTGTTTAACTACTAATAGCTTCTTTAGTTGCTTTTCTTTTTCCAACTGTTCACAGTAATTGTTAGTGGTCTGCAACACTTGGACTACTTAGCTATAAAACTTAGCTATAAAACTTAACTTAAGCTTCTTACTTTGGTCTCTTTGCGCCATAGCGGCTTCGTGCCTGCTTACGGTTCTTAACAGCCTCACAATCTAAGGCAGCGCGAATCACTTTATAGCGCACACCAGGCAAATCTTTTACACGACCACCACGAATAAGCACCATAGAGTGCTCCTGCAAGTTGTGCCCAATGCCTGGAATGTAAGCTGTAACTTCCATACCATTAACCAAGCGTACACGGCAGACCTTACGTAAGGCCGAGTTTGGTTTCTTTGGCGTAGTGGTGTAAACGCGCGTGCAGACACCACGCTTTTGGGGATTACCCTTTAGCGCAGGAGTCTTCTTCTTGTCTACTGCCTGTTCGCGTCCTTTGCGAACCAATTGATTGATTGTAGGCAAATCTCTTCCTCGTTTCCAAGTTCTTTGGGCAAAACGCGCCCTCTTGCGTCCTCTGATATCACGTTTGATATCACACTATAAAGCACACAAAATAATGCGACCACAAAAGCCGCGACCAGAAATGTTAACATGGTTTTCAGAGCGTGTCAAACGCCACGCCGCCGGGCGTAGCCATAAACGGTGAATGGCAGGTACCAATGGCAGGTACCAAGCCTCATCTTTTTTTTAATGTTGAGAAAAACTACATCAACGCAAGCTGTGACATTGGCGGTCATTCATATCAGCTGCTGTCGTGGCACCCGCGCCAGCGACGAAAACATCAATGGCAGGCAACAATGACAGCTTCACCGACGCAAGCTCGCCTTATCTACTATAATCTTATCTACTATAATCAAATTATGAGTTTTATTTAACGCTTGCGCGATACAAAAGTTATACGTTGGCATCTGTACAGCGCTTAACGCTTGCGCTATATGATGATCTATATAACGCTTAATGCTTGCGCTATATGATGAATCAACTCTTAATTACGAACAAATCTAATTCGTATAAACGCGCATTGCAAGAACGGAGCCAAAAAAAAATGAGAATACTTGTAATTAATAATCTGATTTCTGGTTTGCGCGATGGGCTAATACACGACTTCATACGCGATTTGATTGCCGATGGCGATGAGCTTGTCATTCGCTCTACAGATGGAACCACTCGCTTACAGGATTTGTTAGACGACGCTAAGTCATTCGATCTGCTTGTGGCATCTGGTACAGATTCTACGATATCAGCCATTGCATACGAACTAAGATACACAAACGTACCAATCTTACCTTTTCCCGCAGGAACGAGCAACCTTATTGCCATGAATCTTGATCAGCCAGACGAGCCATTTGCATTAGCTAAGCTCGCTCGTTCCACAGATGGTGTAACCAAATCTGCGGCTTTTGATTTAGGCGTCTTAAGTGTTCAAGTGCAACGTGAAGACAACGACACTGATACCAAAAATGACACCAGTAATGACACCAGTAATGACACCAGCAATGACACCAATAGCGACAACAATAGCTGCGCCAATACAGATTCTTGCACGCTAGAGTATGGCTTTGCCGTCATTGCCGGAGCAGGCTATGATGCCAGCATCATGCGCAATTCAGAAAAACTAAAAACCACACTTGGACCTTTAGCCTATATTGCCTCTGCCATTAGCAATCCCCTGCCTACGGTGGCACATTTCACGATTACGCTAGATGACGAGATCTTAGAGATTGATGGCATCGCTGTACTAATAGTAAACTTTGCCGAAATCTGGCCAGAGTTATCTATCACCCACGAAAACGATGCCCAGGATGGATTGTTTGAAGTCGTTGTTTTAAAGCCACATAGCGCCGTTGAGCTGCTGCCAGCCATCTTTGCGGCATTTTTAGACAGCATGGGCTCTTTCTCTGGTCGCACAGACGCCCTAGAAATCAGGCGCAGCGCCCACGTACGAGTAGAAAGCAATCCACCACTTGCCATACAATATGACGGCGAGCCCATAGACGCCACCACCCCCTTTGAGGTGCAGATACTGCCAAATGCGGTACGCTTTGTGGTTAGCGACGATGATCTTCGGAAGCATCCTGAATAAGCGACTAATTCTTAGATTTATTGTTGAGAAGAACCATCATCTACAACCGTTGCAACGCTTACGTTAACTAAAGCGATATCTGCCGGCGAAGGCAACTGCAGACAGAACGCTTTCTGAGTCGCAACGCTTGCGTTAGCTAAAGCGATATTTGCCAATACAATCTTTGCAGCCGTTGCAGCGCTTACGCTAGTTACAAAACTTGCAGCGCCTGACAATTATTTGCCACTTCGTGCTTTCTTGGCTCGATGATTGTAGATCATCTGCAAGGCAGTTAGCAGCAACGAAAAAAACATAGCAAAGTAAAGCATGACATCTAACACATCAATTTCTGTATGTTCTATAACCAGCTCGATGCCCAAAGATTCTGCCACAAGCTTAAAGCCAACCGCCACTATAAAGCCCAGCGCCAAAATCTTTATCTCGTGATTGGCATTAATAAACTCCGATATTGGGTTGGCAAAAATAATCATCACAATGACTGCTATCATAACAGCAAGTATCATTACCAGCAAAACATCTGCCATGCCCACAGCTGTAATTACAGAATCTAAAGAAAAGATAATATCCATCAGTGCTATGGTACCAATGGCCTGAAAAAGACCTATCTTTTTTGCTACTGAGCCTCCATGTTCTTGTTCAGATTCTATCTCTTTGGCGCTGACCTTCTCTACAAGTTCTTGAATGCCCTTATAAACAAGGTAGGCACCGCCAAGCAACAAGATAAGATCTTTGCCAGATATATTTGCGTCACCGCCGGGGACAACAAATGGCAAACTGAAAAGCGTGAGCTCTAAAGAGATTATCCATGACGCAAAACAAAGAAGAATAACGCGCATGACCAGAGCCGCAACAAGACCAAAGCGGCGACCAAGTACCTTTTTATTATCAGGCAGGCGGTCGGTTGTGATGGCAATGAAAACCAGATTGTCAATACCTAAGACTAGTTCCAAAAAAATCAGGGTTAAAAGTTGTATCCAAGTCTGTGGCTCGGCAAAGGCCGCAATATCCAAAGTTCGTCATCCTCCTTGTTTAATGCCAAAAAAGTAAAGTCTTAAATTTATGTCGAGAAAAGCATAGCGCAATCCGTGGCACTATTCGTTATCAGATTGGCAACCGTCCATACACGCTTAGACGTTTGGGGCTATAGGCCATAAAGTGTTGGCTGACATACCTGCCACTGTACCAAATCACGAAGTGCCGGCTGACATACTTGCCACTTTGCTAAATCACAAAGTGCCGGCTGACATACCTGCCACTGTGCCAGATGCCCATGCCCAATGCAGATTATAACCACCGCATGGACCATCTATGTCTAGGCACTCTCCACAAGCAAAAAGACCTGGATAGTCTTGTGATTGCAGGGTGGCTGAGTTAAAGCGTTGCGTTAAGTAACCGCCACGTGTCACCTGTGCTTGCGCAAATGTTGGCAAACCGGTTATAGGTAGACGAAAATTGGTAAGCGCCATAGAAATCTGCTGTAGGCATTGCTTAGAAATGTAGTCATCTGGGTTCAGACCGGCATAGGCTAACACAGATGCAATAAGACGAGTGTGCAACATGCCTGTTAAGAATTCTTGCATTGTAGCATCTGACAGATAACGGAAACGCTTTTGTAGCAGTTCATTAAGTTCATCATAAGTAAGCTCAGGCATCAAGTTTATGCATAACATCATACCTGTCTGTGCATAACGACTGACATTAAAGATTGCGATGCCAGATAAAGAATCTTTGCGAAAGTGCAGTTCTCCTACCTCACTGAATACCTCATTATTTGCCTTGCTATTTGCCTTGCTATTTGTCTCACTGCCGCCACGTATCAACAAGATTTGCGCATCTGTGCGCACACCATCTAATCCGCGAATGGCTTGTGCTGGCACTTGAAGTGGGCCTAGTATCGGCTGCGCCGACATTATCTTTAGTCGTGATAAGCCACTATAGGACTGAGCTTTGCAAGTAGCCAACACAATTTTGTTGGCATTTAAAGCGGTATTGCCAACCAAAGCGCTAAAGCCACCATTATTGCATGGGATTATGTCTGTAATTGCCGTCTTAAGCATCACAGTGATACCAAAACGTGTAATAGCATTGCGCAATACGTCTAAGACAGAGTTAGCCCACCGTGTTTTTGGGTATGCCCAACCTCGTAAATCGCATGTTGTTAGAAGACCAAGCTCATTAAAATATGCTATTATGCTAGCATAATCGTATTTGCTTAAGACATCTGCCACAAAAGCGGGATTGTTATAGGCATCAGCCAAAGAGTGTGCTAAATAGTATTTTTCATCCTCGCAAACTCCTGCACAAATGGCACTGTTAATGGCACTATTGCTAAGATTGCAGCGTCCATTACCAGTTGCAAGTATCTTTTGGCCTATACGGGAGCTTTTCTCGACAAGACAAACATTGCAACCACTGCGCGCCGCTGCGATAGCCGCCATTATGCCGCTAGCACCTGCTCCAACAACAACTACATCATACATTAAACTTAAAAGTAAAGGTCTCGCATGCCAATGGCAGCACTAGTTTTTATCTGTTTCGCTAGCCGCGGCAGTATCACGCATGTCGCTTTATAAGACTTCAAAACCTTCATCTGCAATAGCCGCTTTAATATCATCTAAAGAAGTTTCTTGGGCATCAAATGTAACAGTGGCACTGCCCCCTGCTAAGTCTACCTGAACATCAAACACTCCAGATATGCCATTAACTGCCTGGTTAACTGCCTGTACACAATGTTGGCAGCTCATGCCTTGAATATTAATTGTAGATGTTTCGCTCATAAAATGACCTTCCTGTTTTTGTGGCTACAAAAAGCCAGATGAATAAATTTTTGTCGCCATAGATTATACCCTTTGCAAGCTACGGATAAGGACTTCCCTCGGGTGCTTATTTTAGGTCCTCCTCTCCACATCGCAACTTTGCAGTCTTTCTCAACTTTGCAGTCGGCAACTTTGCAGTCTATGGCAATAGATAAGGACTTCCCTCTATTGGAATCCTTTCCGTTACCTGAATCGAAATACGAATTAGATAATTCTGCGGGTCAGGCTCTACAAGCTCGTTTAAGACATAGTCTTCATAAGCATTGCCTATAATATCAAGCCCATTGGCAAAGATATAGCGCAGCAATCGCTCATAGCCGTCACCCGTGCAAGAATAATCGCCACGAGTGTAGGCGGTAACATACCAACCGGCTGGTTTCTCGTCTGGAGAATTGGGTCGCGCAAAATAGTAATGGTCTGGCCAACGCCAGTCGCGTTTCTTTATGCGCTCTCCATTAAAAATCCCCCATGCTGCCCAATTAAGATTCATTTCCGGGTTCTTTTGACGACAATACTCATAAAAAGCTATTAAGTTATCATAATCGCTTTTTCCTTTAGAATAATCGTTTCTAGGTCCAATGTAAATAGACTCAGCCTTATGGTAAGCGTAATTTATTTCTTTCTCGTTAATGTCTATAGAATCTTCAATCATCTTGCGCAGTGTGTTTAGCACTGCTTTTTCGCGCTGCATCTCGTCTATGCGACCATCTAAATACTTAGAGAAATCCTTACACATTTCTAAGAACAGCTTGGGCTCTCTGTGGTCGATGATGCCTCTGATTTCATCTAGTTGCATGCCAAACATCTGAAGCGTACGAATAAGGTTAACGGTAGCAATCTTATCATGCGAATAATAGCGATAATTGTTTTCTGTGCGTGTTGTTGGCTTTATTAAGCCAATTTTGTCATAAAAAAGCAGTGTGTCACGTGTAGTTCGCGAAAAATACGCCAACTCGCTAATTGTTAAGAGATCATTTTTCATCTATATCCCGTCCCTTACAAACTAATTTGGTGCCAACCAATGCGCACGAAATACCATAAATTGTTTTTATCCCACAAAGGTTCCTCATACACAAAAGTATAACGCAAAATGCACCAAAATTAAAGACATTATTTTGTTGAGAATTGCAAGCCACTCCCCCAGTGTTACTACTCACGGCTTAGCCAGCAATATGCCCATAACCCTAATCAAATCTTTGTGAAGTATCTTATAACGATGGTTATTGTGCTATTCAAACCTAGTCATTTTATCTATGCTCAAATTCTAGAAACAATGCAAAATACCTGTATAACGCCAAAAAAAGATGTAAATAACCCTTGCACTCTTAATCGTTATGTGTTATACTATACATAACGATTTTA
>JAIRQA010000079.1 GCA_031256715.1 Coriobacteriales bacterium
TAGCCAATGATTACGACTGCGACAGCTATAGCTACCGCCAAATAGGCGAAGTCTGACAGTCTTAAGCGTGCATCTTTGCTTAGTGAGCGAATTGTGCGGCAGATGACAATAATCATTAACAAGACAAAGAGGTATGCGGCAGGAATCATCCATGCAGGATAGAGGCTTAAGATAAAGCCGCAGGCGCAAAGTCCTAAGGCAATGCTCATTATTGTTTTGCAGGCGATTTTGGTGTTGTTCTGTCTTGCTTTAAGCAGCAAGTGTACTAGTATAATAGCTAAAAAGCATGATTGCAAGATATCTGTAAGATGGGGCATAACATACCACCACTGAACAACGGGACTTAGGGCAATAAGAAAAGCTCCTGTTAATGAGAGGTACTTGTTGTCGTTGGTAAAGATACGCAAGAACTCAAAACTAATTAAGAACAGGGCTATTAGGCGACCCATCCAAAACCACGCAAGACCTTTGGCACTGCCAAATAGCAGATATCCCCAGAACTGTGGCTTGGCTAGCGTGCTTAGATCCCAGGCTGGTTGTCCAAAGAGCGTTACCATGCTTGTTGGCCAAGCCTCGGTAATGGGGCTTATAGCCGCGTAGTTATTAAATTCCTGAGAAAGCGACATCGACGTGAACTTTAACCATTCGTCTGCGCGAATTGTGCGCGCTTCGCCCAATATTGGTATCGCACCACTGCTTTTTGGCGCATCTGGTTGAATAAAAATGTCATACATGCCTATGGACGACCCATGTAACTCAAAGACGACGCAAAGCGCAAAAACTAAAACTGCCAGCAAATAGCGATACCTGAAGCAGAAACTGTAGATTAAGCGTGGCCTGACAATTATGTGCAAAAGCAAAAAGTAAGTAAATGGTGAGAAGAGCGCCGTCCGTCGTAAAGAAAAGGCGGCTTGCGGCACATCTTTTAGTGCAGAAACTGCTACATCGTAGCCAAAGCTGAGCGCCGCGGCCAAAATTAAAGCCAGTGGCAATAGCAGCAGTAGTTTTGCAAGGTTGCGTCGTAATGTGCCTAAAGCGGCGCAACCAGCCTGCATGCGGCTAAAAATGCGAGTTACAACTGACTGTATGTACAAACGAAATTTTAATAACATGTGCTTTATGATACCAAATTAGTTGTGAATTTTAGTTGACTTTGCCGTATTTGTCTTAGAGCGCGTTTAAGAGGTTACTTATAGAGTGTGTTATAGAGTGCGTTTTATAGTGCATTATAGGGTGCATTATAGGGTGCATTATAGAGTGTGTTTTATAGTGCAACGGTATTTTAAGTGCGTATCTTTAAGTTGGTATCTTTACGTGCGTATCTTTTATGTGAAGCTTTCTGGTTGTATGCCTAGTGTCTTAATACACCAACAAAAAAACCTGCAAATATTGCTTCTATGCCAATAGTTATCAGAGCAAGTGAAGGTATGGTCATGCGCATCGTTTTACCAACGTCTAAATTGCCAAATCCGGTATTGCCCCAGATGATAAACGCTGTTATTGTGGCGGCTATCCCCAAGAGCAAAAGTGTTAAGCCAAAGACAATGCAAGATTCTGGCGAGACTTTTTTCCATAGTGATGCTTTGTCTCTAAGGGGGATGTAGCCATGTTTTTGGGCGTAGACATCGGTGAACAAAGAGAACATAAGAATAGTACCACCACTTATTGCCATGGCAGCGCCATAAAGCATGGTGTGAATATCAAAGACGGTGCCACCGATGTTTAAAGGTCCTGGCAACAGTGCGCCTATAACTATGGCTCCTAGCGCACAAAGAAATAATCCTGGGCCTGTAAACAACCATCC
Organism: Coriobacteriales bacterium; assembly: GCA_031256715.1. Lineage (GTDB taxonomy): Bacteria > Actinomycetota > Coriobacteriia > Coriobacteriales > UBA8131 > JAIRQA01. The sequence continues at coordinate 1,805 of JAIRQA010000079.1, forward strand.
TGGAGCGTGAATAAGTAGAAATTTAAGGTGTCGCCAGCCGTCAGACCAACTACGCAGGTGCGGCGGGCGGCTGCGCCCATCGCGGCTTAATGTTGTGGGAACCTCAGCTATACTTACTTCATCAATGGTGGCACGCACTACCATTTCGCTTGCGTACTCCATACCAGTCGTGCGAAGGCCCATGGCAATAATTGTGTCGCGGTCGTATCCACGCAATCCGCAGTGAAAGTCGCCAATATCAGATTTAAATAACAGGCGTCCAATAAAAGATAAAACAGGATTGCCCAAATAGCGATGCAGCGGCGGCATGGCGCCTTCGGCAATACCACCCTTAAAGCGATTGCCCATAACCAAACCGTATCCCTCGCGCAGTTTGTTAAGGAAAGGCATGAGGTTGCTAAAGTCGTAGCTGTCGTCGGCATCACCCATAATAACGTATTTGCCTTTGGCATTGCTGGTACCAGTAATAAGGGCAGCGCCGTAGCCTCTTACCGGAACATTTACCACGCGGGCACCCATCTGATGTGCTATCTTTTGCGAGCCGTCTGTAGAGCCATTGTCGGCGATGAGTACTTCTCCTAACACATTGTTGTGTCTTAGGAAATCCATTGCCTTGGTAATACAGGTAGCAAGCGTTTCTGCTTCGTTAAGGCAGGGCATGAGTATGGTTAATTCAAGCTGAGCGCGCTGAGTACATTGAGCAGATATGGCACCCCCGTTGCCCTTACCGGTGTCCGTTAATTCAAGCTGAGCGCACTGAGCACATTGAGCGCCTAGATTAAACTCAGGTAGCGCGTTGTGTGTGTTAACTGGCACTGCGCTTGAGTTGGCGCCTGATAGAGTTAAAGAGCAGTTTGGTTCGCAACCTTGTTCTTCTGCAACATCTGCGGCTGCTTGACCATGGCAAGCATCAGCCTTAGCTTCATCTGCCAGTTTTTGCGAAGTACCTAATTGCGTCTTATCTTGGTTTGGGAGTACGGACATTTTCGCCTTAAATTTTTGTCACAATAGTTTCTTTGCTCTAGTTTTGCTTTAACTGCTATTATAATGGATTGCAGCAAGTTAAGGTTTTGGTATGTGGTGTTGCCAGGTGTTGTTAGGTATTACCGGAAAGTCTAAGTAGTCACAAGGTTTAAGTAGTCACAATGTTTAAGAATCCAGAAGGTTTTAGAGTCTTAAACTGCAGGTCTGGAGGACGCGTGTTAAGCAAGCATGAAAAAAAATCGGAAGTTTTTGCACAGTCCGGCAAGGCCGATGAGCCCGGCAAGTTTGGTGAGTCTGATGAGTGCAGCGAGTCCGGCAAGCCTAGCGAGTGCGGCAAGCCTAGCGAGTCCGGCAAGTCTGGCAAGCCTGGCAAGCCTAGTAAGTCTAGCAAGCCTGGCAAGTCGATATTTTGCTTAACAACAGCATTGTTCTTTGTTGCCTATGCAATCTTTCAGATTGTTTGGTTGCTTGCTGGACTTCAGAAGTCGGTGCATTATTTCCCGGACGAATTGGCCAGACTTCAGGTAGTAGACTTTATTTTTAGCAATGGTGCACTACCTACAGGACTTGAGCCAGAGGTGCGAATCAGCCTGTGGGGCAGTTCTTATGGTGTGCAACCAACACAGCTTGCTGCCATAGCGGCCGCACTTTTTAAGCGCATTGCTACAATTTTTACTTCCGATGCCACTGTACTATTGGCTGCAGCACGATTGGTAAGCACGGTTAGTATATTTATTGCTGTTGTATTTGTGCATAAGGCAGCAAAACTGGTTTTCTTGCGCGACTGGTTGCCAGTTGACGTTACTAAACCAACCGCCTCTGTGTCCTTAATTAAAAATACGACAAAGCCTTCTAAAATTTCGCAGTCGATAAAAACTATGACAGCCAACAAAAGGATTGCTCATAAAATTAATGTCGCCTTGGTTTGGTTGATGACAGTTACTTTTGCCTTTTTGCCGCAGGTCTTGCACATTAGCTCATACTTTAACAATGATGCCTTGTCGCTTGCCGGTGCCGCCATTGTTTTTTATGGTTTGGTGCGTGCTTGGCAAAACGATAGAAATAATCTGACTGCCTGGTCTTTAAGTGGCGTTATTTGTGTAGCAGTTGGCAGTGTTATTATCTTGCTAGCATACTATAACGCTTATGGCTGGCTACTTGTTGCTCTTGCATTGGTAATTTTTATGTTGATAAGACATAGGCGCGAACCAAGATATTGTCATCGTTTGCTGAAGCTTTTTGTTTTAGCACTTGCAATCATCATTGTTGGGGCAGGAGGCTTTTTTGTTCGCAATGCCTTGCTGCACAATGGAGATATCATTGGCATGTCTACTGCAGCAAAGATGGTAGAGCAATATGCCGAGGAGCCTGTACGAGCACTAAACAACAGCGTTCCTATGGTGCGCGGCTCTAGCTTGCTAGGCATGTTGCGCGATGGCAACTGGGTGCCTTCTACACTTAAGAGCTTTGTCGCTGGTTTTAGTGGCATGAGCGTTTTTTTGCCAGGTCCTATGTATCTTATCTACTATGGGGGCGCGCTTGTGGGTGTTATTGGTTTTGGCACATATATAGGCAAGCGCCTCTTTGGGCACAAATTAGGGCACAAAAAAACGCGACAAATTATGCAACAGAAGGAAGTATCAGACGGAAACAATAGTGTTTTAAAGCATGACGACGCGTTTTTCTCAACAGAATCTATAAAAAGAAACGACAAGCACAATCCTGTCTGTCAAGCCGATTGGCTAAACAAGGACGCCATTAAGCAGTCAAACACAGCATTAGCTTGCGATGTGGCTTTTTATTGTTGTATGCTTGCCGCAATTTGTTTGCCTATTATGTTATCTGTTTATTATAGTTATACGTCTGATTATCAGGCGCAGGGGAGGTATATCATAACCTGTTTGCCCGCGCTCGCACTGATTTTGTGCATGGGTTATAAATGTCTTTTGCAAAGTATCGCTAAGAATTCTGCAAGGCTACTGCTCGCTTTTATCGTTTGTATTAGCATAAGCATCTGCTATGCAGTACTTAGTATAGGAATTTATTTGTTCGTGTTTCTGCCGTCATAAGCTAGCACTTCTCCCGAGCCAAATGATATCGGCCAAATGATATCGGCCAAATGATATCGGCTAAGTATTATCAAGCAAAGTTAGAGGATTAAGGAGGCAAGTTATGGAAGAGAAAGAAGTTGCGCAAGGTTTTGTTCGAAGTTTCACGCGGCGCAGTTTTATTAAGGGAGCGGCAACATTTGCGGCTGCAACCGCTGCAACCGGTGCGGTTGGCTCTAGTGCTAGCATGCTAGCAAGCTGTTCGCCAACGGGTAATGCGGGCACAACGAACGATGCTTTAGGATCAAGTGGCGCATCTGGGACAAAAGGCGCGGGAGAAACGCAGATTTTTGCCGGCGCCTGTCGCGGTAATTGTGGCGGCGGATGTTTTCTTAACATACATGTACGCGACAATAAGGTGGTGCGTACATCTGCAAGAGACTTTCCAAACACTGAATACAATCGGATTTGCACCAAGGGACTTACTCATGTTGGTCGAATTTATGGGCCTAACCGCTTGCTTTATCCCATGAAGCGCGTAGGAGCACGTGGCTCAGGTGACTTTGAGCGCATTACCTGGGATGAGGCATTAGACACTATTGCGACAAAGTGGCAAAGTTATATTGAGAAGTACGGGCCTTCGGCAATCATGTTTTTTCTGGGGTCGGGAAATTATTCTGCACTAAGTGGATCTAGTAACTGGATTGGTGCTTTTCAGCGTTTTGTGAACAGTTTAGGCTGTTCATATTGCTCATTAGATGTAGACGCTGCCATCAGTTTTGGTAGTGGGCGTGCAACGGGTGGCATTCCTCTTGCAAACGAATTAACCGACAGAAAAAACGCCAAAACACAGGTTATATGGGGTAACAATCCAACAATTTCGTTGATGCATACAATGCACTTTTTTATGGAGGCTAAAGAAAAAGGTACTCGCTTTATTGTTATCGACCCTGTATACAATGCCACAGCGTCTAAAGCTGATTGGTGGCTGCCAGTACGTGGAGGAACAGACGGGGCGTTGGCCTTGGCAGTGCTTAATGTGCTTGTACAAAATGGTTGGGTAAATGATGATACATTTCGCTCTAAGACAAATGCAGATTTGCTCATTAAAGAGGATGGCAGATTCTTGCGCATGAGCGATCTTGGTGTTGCTCCTACAGAAGGCGAGATAGATCCAACAACCAATAAACCAAAGCTTGTTGACCCTTTGGCTGTATGGGATGAGTCTAATGGGGCAGCTGTTGCATTTGGTACAGTTACAGGAATTACCGCTATTAAGGGCGTAGCAGAGGTAAATGGCATAAAAGTGCAAACTGTATACGAAAATGCCATGTCGTATATAAACAAATATCCGCCCGCAAAGGCAGCGTCTATGTGTGGCCTTAGCGAAGACGACATTTATGAATTAGCTCGTGTTTATTATGAGGATGGTCCGGTAACAACCGAAATCATGATGGGAATGAACCACTATCGTAATGGCCATTACACCGCTTGGCCGGTTTTTCTGGTTGGTCTATTAACCGGCAACGTTGGTAAACCAGGTGCTGCTATTGGACAAAGCGAAGAATATATGCCGCAGTTGTTGTATTGCAATAGTAAGGCCGCTCATTACCCTCTAAACTCTGCGGGTACACCTGCTCCTGGTCAGGCAGCGCTTTTGCATACTGTTAATGTAGAGGAAGTACTAAGAACAGGTACTTATCAAAATAAAGATCTAACAATTAAGAGCGCATACATTCATTGCTCTAATCCGGTTGTTACCATGTGCGACCACGATTACACTACCGGTTGGTTTGACATGCTGGATTTTGTTGTTGTTGCCGATATCTGCATGACAGAAACCTGCAAGCATGCAGATATAATCTTGCCATCTGCTCATTGGTTTGAGCAAGTAGATTTGGCGTGTTTTTTTAGCACGCACCCTTATATGATTTGGCAAGAAAAGGCCATTGAGCCACTTGGAGAAGCAATGCCTGACTTTAAGATTTTTGGCAATATCTTAGATAAGCTAGGTTTAGGCGAATATTGGTGTACAGAAGAAGAGTATCTAAATACCATGTTAGATAACGACTACTGGCGCAGTGTTGGCTGTACGGTTCAGAAGTTAAAAACTGATAAGGTTGCGCGAATTTATCCTGAAGGCGACCATATTGCTTCGGCTGCCGCATTTGGTACAGAGACGGGAAGAATAAGCCTTTATCAAGAAAATATTACCAAAGGTTATACTAGAAATGCTACATCTGAACCTATTGATGAAAGCATAGAGCACGGTCTTTATTGGGAGACACCAGTATTTGCCGGTGCCGATCGCGACTATCGCAAAGATTATCCCTATCATCTGCTTAGTGAGCATATGCGCACGCATACGCATACTCAGTGGTGGGACTGCGAGTATGTTAAAGAATACGAGGCTGAGCCCATCGTGCGCATTAATCCTAATGATGCTGCCGAGTTGGGTATTAGCGAGGGTGACGTCGTTAGGCTTAGCAACGATCAGGGCTTTGTGGTCATGAAAGCAGCAATAAACGCTGGGCTGCCACGCAAGATGATAAGTTCAGCGCGCAGTTGGCAAAAGGATGATTTTATAGATGGACACTTTGCTAGTTTGCCATCTAAAGAATATAACCAAGTATGCGCGAATCAGGCTTTTAATGATGTCGCGGTAAAAATCGAGAAACTCTAAGAGGTGACAATATGACTCAATACGGAATGGCTATAGACCTTAAGCGTTGCTTTGGCTGTCAGACATGCGCGGCAGCTTGTAAGGTAGCAAACAACTTACCAAAATCGCTGAACTACAATGTGGTTTACACCAAAGGCGATAGCGATTTTGCCCATAAGGGAACAGCTGTTGCTACCGGTGCGATTGTTAATGATAGCGCTGGCGGTAACTATCCTGATTGCACGCTGCACTTCTTCCCGGTGCAGTGTCAGCACTGTGGCTCACCATCTTGTGTGGTCGTTTGTCCTACAGGGGCATCTGCAAAAGATGAAGATGGTATAGTTTCTGTAGACTACGACGCATGCATTGGCTGTGGCACGTGTATTAAAGCTTGTCCATACGAGGTGCGAACATTGTTGTCAGAGCAGCAAACATACTATATAGATGAGGCATTGGGCGAAGTTGATGCTCCACCTCATAAAGTTATGACTGTCGAGAAGTGCACGTTTTGCAAAAACCTTATCGCTCGCGATGAGACTCCCGCCTGCATGCAGCTATGTCCAGGGCGTGCACGTTATTGGGGAGATTTAGATGATCCGGCATCGGCTCCTAATGTTGCCAAGCAAGGGCGCGAAGTGATGTATTTCTTAGAAAGCGAAGGTACTAATCCAAGCGTGATATACTTGCGCTAATAGCAAGGTTACTAGCAACATTAATAGCAACATTAATGGCAAGGTCGCTAGCAAGGCCACTAGCAAGGCTAATGGCAAGATCACTGGCAAGGCTAATAGCAAGGCCGCTAGCAAGGCCAATGGCAAGATAACTGTTTTACCCCATGTCATGTTAGGCTCCCGTTACGTTTGCCGTAGCATGACATGGGGGTTTATATCTGACTTTGCTTCTGTGGCTTAACTTCTTGGCGCTGTTTCTGCAAAAAAAAGACATTTGACAATTGTGCTTATACAATGTACCCTGTAAATGACGAAAAGCGTCACGGCCTTGGTCGCGCTGGCGATAACTAGCTTGGCTCCCGCAACTACTTGACAGACTTTGCAAGTGCTTGTGGCATGACTAGCGATAAAAAGGAACCTGGTGAGAATCCGGGACAGCAGACCACTACTGTGTTCGCATGTTTGTTAGATGTCGCGCATGTATATATAGCATCCTAGCTTATGTGTTAGCTAGCATGCTATAGGTTTAAAGCCGCCAGAGAGCTTTTTTGCTCAAAAAAAGTTACAGGTGGCAAAATGGCTTTAAGTTGCGAGAAGTGACTTCGATTGACACAAAACAAACATTGCGAAAGTCAGATACTTGCCAAGGTGCGTGCAGCGTATCGTTCCTGGGTTTATGAGGAAACGGCTGCTAGTTGCGATTTATTGTGCTTTCGTGAGCTTTCTTTCTTGTGATACTTAACAAGGGTAAAAAAAGCGCCATTTAAGTGCAGACGGCTTCATGTTTTGTGTTGAGTGCTTTGCTGTGCCTTGCTGCCACAAACAAACAAACGCACAAAGACAAAGGTGCCGGAAGCTTTAAGTTGGTGAATCACAAAGCATCTTTCGTGGCAGGCTTGCGCATATGCAACAGGCTTGCGCATATGCAGTTTTCCTTTATAGACCCGTATAGGGTCTTTTTTTATGATAAAAGCTTTGTAGGAATGTTTTTTTATGGCTATGCCTGTTTGTAGAAGCGCACGATATTAATGAGGAGGAAGCACTATGAAAGATAATTGCACTAAAAATAACGCGGCAAGAAACACCAGCTTTACGTTGAATAAAGTTTGGCATAAGTCACTAATGTTGCTTGTGGCAATGGCCTTAGCATTTTCGTTGCTGCCTGCAGCGGCATTTGCAAGTGATGTTGCTGCTACAAACAACGCAGAATCATCCGCCGCTTCTAACGCAGCCGCTGCATCATCAACACCCGAAACACCAGAAACACCAGAAACACCAGAAATCCCTGTAATGCCTGGTACACCTGATGTGCCTGTCGCACCTGATTCACCTGATTTACCTGCAGAGGCATCCACAATAAACACGGTAGACGATTCAGGTGATAAAAACGAAACAAATGCCAACACAGCAAATGAAGACGAAGAAAGCTCAGTTTTTGGCAGCGTTATTAAAAAAACAGACATACTAAATGACGCAGACACAAACGAAATTCAGCCGCTCTCGCTGCCTGCCGCTAACGACATTAGCATAAGGTTAGATAACGCTGCTGCAGCCCAGCTGGCAACATTTACGCCCGACCAATTTACGCTTGGGGCAGAGTGGGTGGTCTTTGGACTGGCACGCTCAGGCAGGTTTAATAGCAGTCTGTGCGACGCTTATCTGCAAAACTTAATGGCTGTGGTGCAGGCGAAAAATGGAGTTTTGCATAATGCGCGTGGAACCAACTACACAGAATATTCCCGAGTTGTCTTGGCGCTTACTTCTGTGGGTGTAGACGCCACAATGTTTGCCGGTTATGACTTTGTTGCACCTCTTTTTAATGTCGAGAAGGTCACTGCTCAGGGTGTTACCGGTGCCGCGTATGCCTTGTTGGCTCTAAACGCAACCGGCAATGGTGCATCAGGGGCTGCTAGCACGTACGTTAATTACTTGCTTCAAGGGCAGCTTTCTGGTGGAGGATGGGATTGGGATCCTAGTGCAATTAAGCCAGACCCAGATTTAACATGTATGGTCGTGCAGGCACTTTCTGCATATTATGGTAAAGGAAAAGCCGATGTAGATGCCGCTATTAATCTAGGTCTGGATGCTTTGGGCTTGCTGCAAAATTCAGATGGTAGTTTTTCTTCGGCAGATGCCGTATGGCAAGGCGTGACATATCCGGGAATGCCGAACTCCATGAACACAGCGCAAGCTATTGTTACCCTGAATTCTTTGGCAATTCCATTAGATGATAGCAGGTTTGTGAAGAATGGCAATTCTTTATGGGATGCTTTTGTTAGCTATCAACTTCTCGATGGCTCATTTGCGTATACTTTAGGCGCCGGTAGGGACAATATGGCTAGCGAACAGTGTGTTTACACATTGGCGTCATTGCAGTTTTCGTTTGTAGGTAAAAAGCTTTACGATATGTCTGCCTTTAGTTTGCTTCCTTATCCAAATGCCGCACCTACAGGTGCTTTAACAATCGTGCCGACGCATGCCTATGGCAAGACAGTTGATATTAATGCCGCGTCTAAATCTGATGGCGCAAAAGCAATGCTTTGGACAGCTCATGCAGGTGCTAACCAAAGATTTCGTTTTCTTCCTAGCACAGAAGTAGGCTATTATAATATTATAAGTGTTAATTCTGGTTTGGCATTAGATATCACAGGTTCCATAGCTAAAGCGGGGACGCCAGTGAATCAGTGGACACCTAATGGTCAGGATAACCAGAAGTGGTCTGTTGTTGCAGTTAATGGTGGCTACATAATACAGTCTAAACTAGATTCGAATCTTGTTTTAGACGTTAGTGGCGCATCAGATGAGGCAGGTGCCCAGCTTATTGTTTGGACGAATGCATCAGCACAAAAACCTAATCAGATTTTCAGACTTAATTGCATTGTTCCACTTGTGCCTAATGGCACTTATAGTTTCGCTTCTGCGCATGGCACGGCTCAGCGTATGATGGACATAAAAGGAATGTCGTTAGATAAGGGTGCTGCCGCAATTGTTTGGCAACCTAATGGCAACCAAAATCAAAGCTTTAAGCTAACCTTCGACCCTCAAAATGGCTACTATACAATAGTAGCGTCTCACTCATTGTTGTCGTTAGACGTTAGCGGCGCGTCTTACGCAGCAGGCGCAAGTTTAATTCAGTGGGATAGCCATGATGGACTTAATCAGCGCTTTGCGCTTGTACCCATAAACAATAATTCAGCTGGCACTCAAGGTTCTTCTAATGCAGCAGCTGGGTTAGAAGACGCCTTTTACATTCAGTCTGCGCTAAATAGTTTTTCTTTGGACATTAAAGGTGCGAGCGAGAGCAATGGTGCTAGCATAATAGCATGGCCGCAACATTTGGGCACTAATCAGATTTGGAAGATAGCCTAATGCGAAAAAAAGAAGATGCAATTGCTGGCAATGGTGAACCTAAGCTGCAGCAAGATGCCCTGTTGATAGCAACGAAATCGGAGCAGCAAGATGCGCTGTTGGTAGAAACGAAATCGGAGCAGCAAGACGCGCTGTTGGCAGAAGCATACTCGGAGCGGCAAGATGCGCCACAATTAGAACAACAAGGAGCTGCACAAGAA
>JAIRQA010000077.1 GCA_031256715.1 Coriobacteriales bacterium
ACCTCTACGGAGCACCATGCTATTTCGCATACTTGTAAGTGGCTAGAAAAGCGCGGCTTCGAGGTGACCTATCTGCCGGTAGACGCAGATGGACTTGTTAGCTTGGATGACTTTCGTGCCGCTATTCGTCCAGACACAACACTGGCTTCGATTATTTTTGGCAACAACGAAATTGGCACCATTCAACCAATTAAGGAGCTTGCGAAAATTGCCCACGAGCATGGCATTATCTTTCATACCGATGCCGTGCAGGCTTTAGCCCATGTACCTATAGATGTTGAAGACTTAGGTGCAGACATGCTTAGCGCGTCTGGTCACAAGTTTCATGCTCCTAAGGGTATAGGCTTTTTGTACATACGTAAAGGCATAAAGACTCGCTCCTTTATAGATGGCGGTGCCCAAGAACGAAAGCGTCGTGCCGGCACAGAAAATGTTGCCTACATTATGGGCATGGCAAAAGCGTTAGACATTGCAATGAACAATTTTAACGAGCGTGTCGCTCATGAAACAAAATTGCGCGACCACCTTATCGGCCGTGTTCTTGCAGAGGTAGACCACGTACGCCTGAATGGTCACCCAAGCAAACGTCTAGGCGGCAACGCCAACTTCTCTTTTGAGTTTGTAGAAGGAGAATCGTTGTTGCTAACCTTAGAACAACGTGGCATCCTTGGCTCTAGTGGTTCTGCCTGCGCATCTGGCTCACTTGATCCTAGCCATGTGCTTTTAGCCATAGGTTTGCCGCACGAAATTGCTCATGGCTCGTTGCGTCTAAGTATTGGCGAAGACACTACCTTAGAAGAAATTGACTTCACAGTAGATGCGATTAAAGAAGTAGTAAAGCAGTTGCGCGTCATGAGCCCACTTTATGAAGACTTCCTTGCCGGCAAAAAAGCAATCAGCGCAATCAAATAAGCAAAACGACCTTTAATAGATAAGGAGAAATATAAAATGGCATACAGCGACAAAGTTATGGATCACTTCTCTAATCCCCGCAATATGGGCGAGATAGAAAACCCCAGTGGAGTGGGTACTGTTGGCAATGCCCAATGTGGTGATATCATGCGCGTTTATTTTGACATAAGCGACGATGGCATAATTCGTGACGTAAAGTTTAAGACCTTTGGTTGCGCTGCGGCTGTTGCAACATCTAGCATGGCCACCGAACTAGTAAAGGGCAAGACTATCGCCGAAGCACTTGAGGTTACCAACAAGGCAGTTTGCGAAGCGCTTGATGGCTTGCCGCCCGTAAAGGTGCATTGTTCGCTTCTTGCCGAGGAAGCCATTCATGCTGCACTCTGGGATTATGCCGAGAAGAACGGCATTGTCATAGACGGACTTGTGAAGCCTAAGAGTGACATTCACGAAGACGAAGAGGAAGAGGAAGAGTACTAGGTTTAAGGCCAAAAGCTTCTTTAGGATGCGTTTGCAACTTGTGCCGGCAGTATGTATCGGCAAAAGGCGCCTATAAATAAAGCATCTGAAAAAGGCTATCTAGTAACAAGACATCTTGTAAAAATTTATCTGTAAAAATGTGTCCTTAAACAAGCATCAACGAGCGAAGACCAAACAACTCTATGAAGACATCATCAAAAGCACGTTACGCCCTCTACCTTGTGGTAGACATCGCCACGCATGAAGATACAGGACCTGTGTCATTGCGCGAAGTTGCTGGGCGCCATGATATCTCTATTAAGTTCTTAGAACAGATAGCCGGTGAACTAGGCCGCGCCGGCTATCTGAAGAGCGTTCGTGGCGCATCTGGAGGATACTTGCTAGCACAAGATTCTGCTAGCATAACAGCAGGAGACATTATGCGAGCAGCCGAGGGTGGTTTTTTGCCAGTCTCATGTCTAGATGGCGCCGCTGAAAGCTGTCCGCGTCATGGTGGTACAAATGGCAAGGGAGGCTGTTGCAAGATGTCTTCGTTTTGGTACGGACTAAGAACGACCTTAGACGACTATCTGGATTCTGTAAGTATCGCTAGCCTTACCACCTAGATGTTAATGATTATGGAAGCTCTTGATAATTTTCTTCTAAAAGATCAAGCAAGCTTTGGCGCTTATGAATGCCTAGCTTGCCGTAGATACGTTTAGAGTGTGTGCGCACTGTGTTTTCTGAGACAACTAAGACTTCAGCAATTCGAGCTACAGAGTTTCCTCTGGCAATATGTTCCATTACTTCAGCCTCGCGAGCACTAAGTAGGTATTGTCGCTTAATGACAGCGCAGCGCTTAGACAAACGATCGCGATAATTTGCGTTATTGCCATGTGCCAAGGCGGGAGATACATCTATGTTAGCACCTGCATGCACCTCATGTTTTGTTGACACACTTACGTCAGCATCGGCATCGGCATCAAAGACATCTGCGTGCAGCTCATGATTTGCTACCATGCCAACACCAGGTTTTAAGGTGTCTACATGAGAATGCCTAAGGAACTCGACGCGTGATGGCTGACTTGCCAAAAGCGAATAGACATCGCGAACAGAACCTCGAACTGCAAACATCGACATTCCTAAAAGCCAAACAGCTCCCAATGCGATTATAACTATTTGACTATAGCCAAACATATCCATAAAACCAGAGTACGTGCCCATAATAAAACCGATGCTCTGAAATAAATAAACGATCGTGCCAAAGAAGCCAAAGATAAAAACAGGGTTTATGCCAATGTCGCGCGAGGCTTGCGCACACTGCAACATCATAATGGTTAACGCGAAAGAGAACACCATGTATAGCGCCGCAGCAAAAACATCCAAAAAGTAAACTCCCAAAAATGGTAACAGTAAGAAGCTGGTGACAATAAAGGGAAAGATTAGTCTAAAAGCGCTGATGACATCAAGGTGAAAGCTAGTTTTTCTCCACAAAATTAATAAGACTATCGCAGATGTTAATGCGCCAAACATAGACATAGTGTTTATGATAATGCCTACAGATGGCTCTGTAAGAGCAACCGCCCGAATAATCCCCGAGACAAACCCAAGGCACCCCACACAAATGGCGCTAGGCCAATATCCCTTAATGGTATTAAAGTATACGTGACGATTTTGGCTGGGAATATCTTCAAACATTGGCTGAGCAAAGTCTATTTCGCGTGTCGAAAGCACAATGCAAAGACCGCAAAGTGGCACCAAGATTAGAGGGATGACAAAAGAAGTGACGGCAATTGGCACTAGGCATAGAAGAAAATAGATTATCGCCGAAAGTCCCGTGCCCACAATAATGAACAATGTTCCCTGCTTTGGATCTTTAGAAGCGAAAAAGCGCTGCAGCAAGACAAAGTAGCCGGCACATCCCGCACCCAAAAGCAATGCGCCAACACATATTAGAACCATGGTCAGGTGTGGAATATATAACGTTGCAATAAGGCAGGAGCATCCCAAAAAAATGGGCACTCCATTAAAAAAGGCAAGTATTCTTTGGCTTAAGCTAGGCCGCAGGTAGGCTCCAAGGGAGTTTGTAAGCATCGTGCCCCAAAAAGCAATAGATTGCAAGAGGTAAAAAGTTATCATCACATCTGATGTTTGCATCTGCATTGGCAAAAATGGAAAGGCGCCTCCCCACAACAATGTGGCATTAATGGCCAAAAGAACTGCAAGTCCCAACATAGAAACATGAAAATTTCTAAATATGCTAATAAAGATACTTGCTAGCATGCTATAACCCAACAGTCATGTGAATAGAATAAAAAGCGATGCGCAAGGCAAATATGCCAACAAAAACAAAAATACAGCCTATTGCGATATGCAAAATAGATGTCTTAGCTTTGCGTAAAGCTGCAAAAATAAAAACGCCGGCAGCGGCTGCGCATAACGCAAAAACGACAATGGCAGCATATAGCCAAAGAGCCATATTTGCGCCGTCTAAAAGGGCTGTGCGAAAGAAAGACAATTCAAACGCCTGAAGAAGCGTAAGCGCAACTGTCGCAAGAGCGGCTAATAACATTGTGGCGCAACATAGCAGTGTTGCCTGTCTTCTATAACTAAGATAACCCCCAAGTTGCAACGTAATCATAGCAAGTATCGATGCTCCCATTAAGGCCGCTGTAAGCAAACTTGCAGGTACATAAATAGTATTCCAGCTAAGAATAGTGTGTGCAGAGTAAGCCATCATCATACTAACAACAAATGCTAACGCTGCAACTATGGTAACCGAAAGCCAAATCTTGCGCAATGTTGGTCGCGGCTTAAGCGAAAACGCCTGCAACCAATAGATTCCACCTAAAAGCAAAAAGACAATGCCACAAAATACCTCTGTTGATAAGGGCGAACGCCCAACACCTCTAAACAAATAGAGAGCATTTGCGGGATTGCCAAGATGCGTGGCAGATGTTACAAGCCCCACTATAACCACTGTAAGTGGCAAGACAAGAAACTGATCGAGCTTGGCAAGTATTTTATGGTTCTCCTGAAGCTGTATGTCATCGGTTTTATCTAGATGAAACGGCGTCAGAATCGCAATTGAAACCATAATGAAGGCTAAAGTTCCTGCCGGAGCCAAAGTTGTGAATATTGCCAATGTGATGTCTTGAAATCCTGGGGGCATGGTATAAATATAGCTTCTATCTGAGACTTCTAAGTTAAGCTATCTGTAGAAGCGAGGATAAATCACTTCTAGCCTAAGCGCATCACGAATGGCAGTCAAGCAGATGTCGCAAAGTTGCGCTAGACCATTATAAAACGGGTGACTTGTAGATTTTTGTAAAGCTTGCAACATATGAGTCGCCCATGGCAAAAAGTGCAGTTGCAAAAACTCACCGGTGATTTCAGGGCGCTGCCTGGCAATCCATGCCATTAGCAAAAGCATCTGACCAATATGATCTTCTACTTTTTTGTCATCTGTCTTACCAATGCCATTAATAGCTAGCCACTGGCGCAAAGCCAAAGTCGTCTCAGAACAGATTGCCGCCTCGGGATCGGTATAGTACGAACCCCATGGCGGTGCTGGTTTGGGGCTGCCACTTACAGCAAAAAGACGGCGATATTCCCAAATCAGCTCCTGAAAGTCTCCATTAAGGCCAATTTTCATGTTCATAAGGCACTTCTCGACAGCTTTTGTAATATCATCAGCTGCAGAAACATCAAAAGCGGGCGTGTCTGAAAACACGGGCCACTCAAGTGCTGCCTGATGCGCATCCATCTGTGCTAGTGCGATAAATAAAGGTGAGCCTGCCCCCTGCTCTGGATCTGTCAGAAACAGGGGGCCAAGGCTTTCACCAATAAATGCTATTTGCTCAAAATTCATATTCATCCATCGTTATTGGGACACAAAATCGTTAGAATAATCTTAAACGCAATAGTAAACCGCCCAATTATTACTAACTATTGCCAACAATTGCCAATAACAATTATAGGATACAAACACAACTTCATTGCTCGGCAACGCCACCTAAGCGGCATTTAAGACCGGTTTAAAGACCAACATTCACATATAAAGCATAAAAAACTAGGCGCCCAGCCAAGACACTAGCTAGTACAACCAGACAACCTAAAGAGATTAACAATTGGTTTGGCTTACGAATTACCGAGACAACTGCCAACAACAACGAGAGCACAATACCTATAGCAAAGGCAATCACCCAAGGCATCATTTCTGCAGTTGCTGTCACAATACCTTCGGCAGCCATTGCCGACATCGCACCGCTAGCCAATACTGAGGCGTCTGAGGAAACTAAAGAACCGGCAAAAACAAACTGCCCAATAACACCAACAAGTGCAAATATGGCGCCTAAAACTCCTAAGCCAATTATATCGCGCTTAAACGCAGCACTGCAAATCTTTTGCAGATTGTCTGCAGATTGCAAGACAAGTAAGCAAAAGAGCGTGCCACCTAAAAGGCCAAAGCCTAAAAGCGCAATGATTGGCAGTGGCGTGTCCCAAGTTGGAATCGTTGACACCATGTATGCCGCACCTATGAGTACTATAAAAGCTACTGCCGCAACACAAGCAAGAGCCAACAATATTTTGCGAATAATATCGGGGATTTTCCCCGTAAGAACAGCAATCCAATAAATAACAGCAACAGCAACAAAGATAATGCCGGCAAGAATCTCGTTTGACATTGGTGAGCGACCTATACCATTAAAGGCGTTAAAGGCATTGCCCGGTGTTGCTAAATGAAAGAAAGCGGCAACAAATCCTAACGCCACCAACAACAATGGTATAAGCGTAAAAAAGTCTGTTTTTCTAAGCGCCAAGGCATTAGCGGCATTAGTGGCCGCATCTTTGATATCTTTGCCATCTTTGGCATCAGAGTTGCCTTTTGCATCTTTAGCCAAATCT
Organism: Coriobacteriales bacterium; assembly: GCA_031256715.1. GTDB lineage: Bacteria > Actinomycetota > Coriobacteriia > Coriobacteriales > UBA8131 > JAIRQA01. The sequence continues at coordinate 6,280 of JAIRQA010000077.1, forward strand.
GCTCCATCTTGTGTAGCAGAAGATTTTTGTGCTACAAGCTTATGCGAAGCACCACAAAGGAAAGCGATTGTTAGAGCAATAAATGTTCCTGCTCCAAGCGAGGCTAGCGTGCTAAATAATGCCAGAGGCATCTCGCCTAATGCGTGATTAAATGCGGTCTCCATGTTTATAGCACCTCCAATGGGTTGGTAACCGTTCCTTCATCGCTACCTGCAGGACGTGCGTCCTTGCTAGCCTTAATGAATAGATTTGGCTTCGTGTATCCTTCTGAAGGCAAGGGTGCGATATTGGCGCGCTTACCTTTTTTCTGCATCTCATCAGGTGTGCCAAAATCAAGTGCTCTTGCCGGGCAGGCCATAACGCAAACGGGCTTCTCACCATTGGCGACTAAAGCTGTACACCCATCACATTTTACAGAATGACCTTTGTCTCTATCTACCTTAGGCGAATTATAAGGGCACGAAAGCACGCAATATCCGCAGCCAATGCAAACGTTAGAGTCCACTGCAACCAAATCTGTGGCTTGGTCGCGATGCATAGCGCCAGTTGGGCAAACCATAACGCAAACCGGGTCTTCGCAATGATTACATGCTAGCGAGATATTATATGTAAATGCTGTAGTGCTAAAACAACCATTTGCATCCTTGATAGTCTCGCCACCGCCATACTCGTACACCTTGCGATAAGCATAGCCTAATCCTAAATCGTTCTTGTCCTTACAGGCAAACACACAGGTCTTGCAGGCAGTACAGCGTGTGCCATCAAAATGAAACGCATATCTGCTCATTGTGCTTCTCCTCTCTTAAACTTATAGATAACCCCACGAGTATCCAACATGACCTAACCAACTTTCTTTACTTCGCAAATATTTGTGTGCTGAGGGTTGCCCTTTGCAAAAGGCGATGGGCGATGTGTAGCCAAGGTGTTTATGTTCCCGCCTTTGTCTATGCGATCGCCATCCATATTGGCATCATGCCATGCACCCTGCGACATCGCTACAGTGCCAGAGATTATTCGCGAAGTAACCTTTGCCAAAAGCTCTACGGTGCCAAAATCATTGCTAACTTGCACGGTATCGCCTTGCTCAATGCCACGCGGTTTTGCATCGGCAGCATTTATCCACAACTCTTGTGGGTTTAATTCCTTCATTGTTTCTATGCCACCCCATGAGGAATGCAAGCGCCCACGATAATGAAAACCTGAGCAAGCCAGAGGGTACTTCTCGGTCACTGTTTGAACGCCATACCACTCGGGAACGTAGGTGGGTATTGGCGTAACCTTGTCATCACTGGCAAATTCATGCGTCTCGATGTATGTTGCCAACTTCTCGGAATAGATATCTATCTTGCCACTCTGGGTTGTTAGCTTGTTGGCAATTGGATCCTCACGAAATGCCTTCAGCGCTATGTTTGCGCCCTTGGGATTAGCGCGGGTATAAACACCCATTTTTTTAGCCTCGGCGTAGGTTGGAAGTTTATCATCTTTCTTGCGCGAAACCTCATAAAGCTCTTCAATCCACTCGCTTTGACTCTTGCCCTCGGTAAACTCGTCTTCGATACCAAGTTTTTTGGCAACAAGCGCACATTGATCAAAACCGCTCTTGCGCTCGTATTTTACGCTGTACGGCTGCGAACCTGCAATCATATAAGCACCATCGCCGCCAGTACCGATCATCGAATCTTGTTCTAGACGGAACAAATCCGGCAATATAACATCACAATACTTCATAGAGTCGCACATAACGATATCTGTGCCAACAACAAACTCGCACTTGGTATCGTCTACCATGATGTCATGCACCCAATTTATGTCTGAGTTCTGATTAGTAATGCAGTTGCCGGCATAGTTTACGACAAACTTAAAGCCGGTCTTTAGTCTCTCTGCGCCAGTTACGCCATCGCGCTTTTCGGTCATCTCTGGGCCACGATCTATGGCGTCTACCATAGAAAAAACACTGATTTGAGTCTTTACAGGATTTGTTCCAGCGGGAATGGTATCCATACTAATAGAATAAGAGCCCTCGCGTAAGCCATTGTTTGTTCCCTCAAGGCCAATTTGTCCGGTAAGAATAGGCAACATGCATATTGCCCACGCGGTAAGCTCACCATTGCTGCGTCGTTGCGAGCCCCAACCCTGAACAACATAAAGAGGTTTAGTAGTACCAATCTCTTTAGCAAGGCTTCTGATGCGCTCTGCAGAGATGCCGGTGATAGGCGCAGCCCACTCTGGGGTTTTCTGAACCATATCATATCCTGTTCCCAAAATATAATCCTTGTAGGATTTATTCATGCCCTTTGCCGACTCTGGCATAGTCTCTTCGTCATAACCTTGGCAGTAGGTGTGCAAAAACTCTTCGTCAACCATATTTTTGGTGATAAGTTCGTAAGCGACAGCGCTAACAAAAGCCGCATCAGTGCCAGGATTAATGGGAACCCAATCCTCAGAATGCCCAACCGTCGAATCACTTAGGCGGTAGTCAAACATATAAATTTTGCCTTTAGTCTGTTCACGCATTGCCACATAATCATGGTTAGAAACAGCACCGCCCTGACGAGTTTCGCAGGGGCTAGACCCAAAGACTAATATCAATGCGGCATCGTTTGCGGCATTTAATGTAGAGCCTGCGGCACTAGAACCATAGATGTAAGGAGTAATCCAGCTAATCTCTGCTGTAGAGTAGCTGCCATAGTAGCCAACATACCCACCTAAGAGGTTTAAAAGTCGCGGCCATGTGCGTCCGGTAGAGGCAGAGACACCTGTTGCATAGTTAATGTATAAAGCCTCATTGCCGTACTTGTCTATGGTGTCTTTTAATTTGGTTGCAATAATATCAATTGCCTCGTCCCAGCTAATTTGGGTGTATTTGCCCTCGCCTCTTTTTGTTCCCTCTGTGCGTTTTAAAGGATAATTAATGCGATCTGGATGGTATATCCACGAACGGTAGGAACGGCCACGCAAACAGGCGCGAGGCTGAATGCTATTAATGTCGTCATCGTCTAGTGAGTATGTCTCTACCTGAACAATTTCGTCATCTTTTACATGCAGCTTTAAAGAACATCGCCCAGGACAGTTAATGGCGCAATGATTCCAGACAATCTTCGTTTCACTTTCTGCGTATGCTTGCGCAACCTTAGTTGTGAACTGTGGCAAATGTGGCAATGTGCCACCCAAAATGCCACCAGCGGCAGCCAAAGCCCCCAAGGCGCCTGCCCCCTTTACAAAACTGCGTCGCGAGACATCATGTGCGATGCCCTCGCTTTTGTTGTGCGGACTTAAGTCCAAACGCGCCAATGTGTCCTGTTGTTCACAATGTGTTGGTGAGCCATGTTGCTCACATCGCGAGCGAAGCATCGGATCTGATTTCACGCCCTTGTTCATAACGACCTTCCTTTCTCTCCTTCTTTGGCACGCTCCCTTGCATATTGCAAATTACACGCATCACATACACTGCAAGCTTTGTACACCATGCGCATTATGCGTATGTCACTTAAACAGCATCTGCAACTTTTGCCATACGCTCTTGTACAAATAATGCCATTTGTGCTTCGTGCATTTTGTGCCAAATGCTAACCAATAAACTTCTAAAAGCATAGAAAATACCCAAACAAACATGTCACATAAATAATGTGAACTTGACTTCCAATTTGCTATCATATGTATATTGCAGCAATTTACCTGCAGTTTTAGATATATTTTTTTTATGTCGAGAAGTGCTTACGGCTCAGACCTTCCCCCGTTTTTGCACAGATGTGCAACTAAGTAGCCTATGAACAAAAGTGTGTGGTGCCCTCGATACGATTCGAACGTACGACACCAGCTTTAGGAGAGCTGTGCTCTATCCCCTGAGCTACGAGGGCACTAAAAAATATTGTACCAGAAAATTTATAACTTTTAAGCCATCAATAACACTACGTGATTCGTAAGCGATTCGCTGCAGTGCATCAAGTGCATTAAGTGCCTCAGATTGCCTATGTACGATTGCCCTAACCAATGCAGCAATTGTAATCAGTGAAATTAAGTCGGGTTCAGATTGTCACTTGCATGCTAGAAAAATTGTGTATAATATATATAGCCTGTTAGCTGGAACGCATATTATTGTGCTAGCATAAACAGGAAGTTTATTAATAGCATCACAAGCATCATTAAAGAAGGGAGCATTACAATGCCAGTAAAAAGAGGTTCATTAGCACTACAGAAAGCACTCGCCAACGAGAAAAATGTCGACCGTCCAACCGTCTACAAAGGTTTCTACATCTATGCAGACCAGTATACGGAGCTACTCAGGCTCTCTGCCGACAACAAGATTAATGGCATTGAGCCTTCTAACGCATCCGAGATGATTCGCGTTGCCTTAGACGAGTTCTTGGCCAAATCTGCGCGCACTGCCAGCAAAAAGAAATAGTAACTCACTTTTTTTAGAGCATCTTATTTAAACTACAAACAAAGCTGAACAGAAAATGATTTACAAAGGACGTTACCAAAATCTATATCTTTATGAGGTTACCGAGCAGGATCTTATCCTGAAAGGTGAAGCCATGCAAGAATATAGCGTTGGTAACGTCCTTGTCTTTTCTGATCGAAAAAACATTCAATTTGGTAGCCAACTTATTAGAGCAGACGACATGGAGTCTGCACTTGAATTCTTTCAAAGTGACCCTGATTACTCCAGCATAATGCAAGATGTCGCCAGCGAAGATATGCAAGATGAACAATTCACGTCAAATACAGCAGAACAATCTTTTAATAATCGCACTTTAAACGATTTGTCTTTAACGAAACTGTCAAACGATGACCCGCCTTCCGACGACTTAGAATCCATTAATGCCCATTTACGAAGCGAGATTGAGAAGCGCGATGAACTCTTACGCGACATTAGCGAGAATCTAAACATTCAGCGTGATCATAATGAAGCATTAAAAAGTGCTCTCTTAGAGGCACAAGAACGGCTGACTGTTAACGACATTACTCAAGAAGAAATGCTTAGCGATCTTGAGAATATTAGTGCCGAAACTCAGACCATAGAGCTAACCTTAGAGCGCACATTAGAAGAGAAATCGCAACTTGAGGCTGAACTTGCCAAAAGCATTGCCGAGTTTATTGAGCTAAATTTTCAGAATGACGATTTACGAAGGAGGTTAGATGAGCTTAACTCTAAAGTAGAGGCAAATTCGTCTTCAACCACACCATCTGCGTCACCTACAGCAACTCCTTCGGCTACATCTACGACTGCACCCACACAAACGCCTGCTTCTGCTCTAAACTCTATACCCACGTCTACTTCCGTGCCTGCCTCTGCGCCTACTGCAACGACTGCTTCAACGCCTGCTCATCCTTTTATTAATACGAGGCAGGGCAGCATGTACACCTTGCCATCGGGAAAAAATATTCAGGTGTATCATGAATTTCCGCGTCCCACACGCCGTAGTGGCACCGCCACATTTGCACTTGGCGTGCGCACGATCATCCGAACTTTTGCGCTGATACTACTAGGAATTTTAGTCGTTATTGCTGTCAGCGTCTTTGCCACTGCACAGGTTAACCACACATCCTTAGGTGATGCCTTAAATGCCTTGCTCGCTTTATTGGGCTAAGGTTTTCTAAATTGATAACTTAGAGCTAAAAAGCCAAGCAAAGCGCGTCTAAGATCACAATAGCGTAGTGCTGCTCTTTGCGATCATCCAAATTTTCTAAGGCTTTAATAACTATACTTAGTTTATGTGAGTCTTCTGCTGCCATTGCCTGCATGGCGCTTCGCAAACGCAAAGACAAGGAATCATCCTCAACAAATTCTACAACACCACTTAGTTTTCGCTTAGAGCTCTCATTCATGTTGTCTGCATTTTCATCTATATCTTTAAGAATTAGCTCAACCAAAAGCATGTCTTTATCTGGAGGCCGCATCATATCTGCCGCACTTGTCAACCGCGACGCCGATGTTGTTGCCAACGCAAGATTAGATATGCGATCGGCAATGGAACGTGTGTGGCTATCTGTGCCAAAAACGCAAACTGACACGCTTTCTAGCACGGCCTCGGCACGCGTGTATCCCAAAACGCGTCCGGCGACATAAACGCCAAGTTTGCCCTCCCAAACATGCCTCAGCCTAAGTATGGCATCCACTGTTGCCCCTCCAACAATACCATCGCAAACAAGAGCCATGTTCTGCTGAAAGTCCCGCACCGCACGCTCTGACCCAGGCCCAAAGATGCCATCTGTTGCAACGGTAAATCCCATGGCTGATAAAGCCGCCTGCAACATATAAACATCGCGTCCAGAAAAATGAGGCATGCGTAAATAAAGCTGACGCTCACCTATATCCAATGTAGCATCCTTTAAAGCCTGCCAAGTCATGCGATCTAGGGAGTCATTGCCAGGCAGTCTTTGACTAAGTTTAAAGGCAGCCAAAGCAGCTGCAGACTTCTCACCAAAACGACAACTGTCTGCTTCGTCGCCCAAATCGTGACCAAGAATTAGCAGACGCCGCTGTATTTCTGCTACAGAGACATCAGACTTGAAGTCAAATTTAGAGTCAGATCTACTAAAGTTGCCAATGACTTCGTTGTTCACATTTGCCATCCTTTACACCAATTGTTATTCGCAGTCATCTTGTCTTAAACCTATCTTCATTCATAATTGCCATCTCTTTTTGCATTTGTCAGCATGCTATCTTTTACCTCATTCAGCGTTAAGGTAAAGCCAAATGTCGAGCCATGCTCAGGTGCAGACACAACATAAATCTCGCCACCCATAAGTTCAACTAACCGCTTACAAATTACCAAACCCAAGCCAGTTCCACCAAAATGAGTGGCGTTGTTGGCACCTTTTTGCTTAAAAGAAGCCAAGATGTTATCAAGCTGCGCCTTGTTAACACCAGCGCCATTGTCCTGTACCTCTATACGAATAACACACAGATCTTCGTTTTTAACAAGACTGGCGCTCAGTTTTATTTTGCCACCATCGGAAGTGAAATCTATAGCGTTGCAAAGTAAATTATCTACAACTTGCGTTAGATATTGTGCATCATATATCAAGCTAATAGGAATACGACTATCAAAAAAGAATGAGAAATCGTGTCGTTTCGCGTTTAGATGTGGCAAATTGGCACGTATAACATCACGCAGTGTGCACCAAAGATTGCCGGAAATCATGCATAGATGCAAATCGTCAAACTTTAGCTTAGACATCTCTAAGACATTGTCTATAGTTCGTAGCACTTGCCGTGATGACATGCCTATCTGCTCTAAAACTTGATCCTTTTGGGATGCTTTTTTTGCATCTAGGCCAACATCACTCATACAAATGATGGCATTCATGGGTGTACGCATCTCATTGCTAGTGTTGATAAGTAATGTCGTGTTTGCCACGCTATCATGCTCAGAAATCCCATCTGCACAAATAAGCTCATTAGACTTCTTTGCCTGAAGAACTTTTACGGAAGTGTTGTCGGGTAATGGCAATGTGTTATCTGCCATTGTGTGTGCTTTTGTGTAACGAGTAAAAAGCATATAAAACGCCACAATAAGAAGGATGCCTATAATCCAGGCAGCAACATGAACTAGCACCGTAATGGTAGTTGACTCGTCGTTAATACCAGCAGCCTGCTGACTTGCGGCTAGCCAGAGCAAGACAATCACCAAGGCTGTCCACGCAATGGCAACCAAAATGAAAAATTTGGGGCTGGATGTATATTGCTTGCTAGTGCCCATCAATATCCGTCTTCTCATGTATTGCAGCACAGCAACACGCTGCATTGCAAGCCCTTTTCGTTTACAAGTCGTAAGCTATCACGCGTCAACAAGCATCACCACTAACGGTCGCGCACTAACATATGTTACGCGTAAGCTAATCATAACAGAGTGGCATCATATTTATATAGCACAAATCAAAGTTGTTAACATGGGTTGCAAGCAGGTTTCTGTTTTGTGAGAGTTTCTGTTTTGTGTGAGTTTCTGTTTTCACGAAGTCGCTTGCAAATACTATCTTACGCAAAGCCGCTTGCAATTACTATTTTGCACAATGCCTTAAGCGCAGACATTTAATGCATACGCGCATTAAGCTCGCCAGCTAACTCGCCTAAGCTGATGCCCTCTCTTTTTAACAAGACCAGCAAATGATAAAGCAAATCGGCAGCCTCGTAGCGTATATGATCGTGGTCGCAATCTTTTACGGCCAAGATAACCTCGGTGGCTTCCTCAACAATCTTTTTACACAAAAGGTCATTAGTGTCTGCTAGCAAGCTAGCAGTATAGCTTGACTTTGGCATTTGCTGTTGCCGTTCACTTATTGTTTGCGCTAACGCGTTAAGCGTAATACCGATGTCACCAGATGTAATATTTGCTGTGCGCTCACCCATTGCCTTCCTCCTCAGTTTTAATTTCATTTACATTAGCCTCTATTTGTGTCTTAACGCCTTTAAGTGATTCTTTGCTTATTTGTGACTTAGTGCCGTTTTGTACTCCTTGATCTATTGGCACTGCATCAACTAATAGCGCCTCATCGTCAATTAAATTTTCTTGTTTTAACTCACGAAAAAAGCAGCTTTTTGCACCTGTATGGCAAGCAGGTCCTTTGCTATCTACCTGCACCAATAAACAATCGCTATCGCAATCATACAAGATCTTATTTACTTGTTGAACGTTGCCGCTTGTGGCGCCTTTATGCCAAAGTTCGTTACGTGAGCGGCTCCAAAACCAGGTAGTCTTGGTGTTTAATGTCTGTTCTAATGCCTCTTTATTCATCCAAGCCATCATTAGCACTTCACCTGTATCATGCTGCTGAATAATTGCCGGAATAAGACCTTGTTTATTGTATTGTAGTTTTATCGCTTGCATTGTTTTCCCTTACCAGTTGCCAATAGCTAAATCTATAACTAAAACTAGTCTAACGCTAGCACATCTCGCATTTAGCCCATAAGTTATCTTTTGCCAATTGCTAACAATCTAATCTAGCCTAACTGCAATTCCCTGCTTAAATAGGTACTCTTTTACTTGCCTAATTGTTAACTCGGCAAAATGAAAGACGCTTGCGGCAAGCACAGCATCAGCTTCTCCCTCTATTACTCCTTGAGCAAAATGCTCAAGCTTGCCCACGCCTCCAGAGGCAATCACAGGTATATTTACTGCGCGTGCAACCGCACGAGTCAGAGCAAGATCGAAACCATCCTTGGTGCCATCCCGATCCATAGAAGTTAAAAGGATTTCGCCGGCACCGCGTTTACATGCCTCCTTTGCCCAAGCTATGGCGTCAATTCCGGTATCTAGACGTCCACCATTAAGATAAACTGTCCACTTATCACCCGCACCAGCCACTCGCTTTGCATCAATGGCACAAAGCACAGCCTGCGAACCAAATTGCAATGAGGCTTGTGTAATTAACTTAGGGTTGCGCACAGCGGCAGAATTTACCGATAACTTATCGGCACCAGCAGCTATCATGGTGCGCATCGACTCTAAATCGCGAAAGCCGCCGCCAACAGTATAGGGAATATGAAGCTCCTCTGATGCTCTTGTTGCCATTTTAATGGTTGTCGCGCGCCCTTCATGCGTTGCCGTAATATCTAAAAAAACAACCTCGTCTGCTCCTTGCTCATCATAAAAACGAGCAAGTTCTACAGGGTCTCCGGCATCACGCAGCTGAACAAAGTTCACACCCTTTACAACACGACCATCCTTTACGTCCAAACAAGGTATAACACGTTTTGTAAGCATTTTACAAAGTCTCCAAAACTTCTGCCACAGCTACAACACCTTTTGCCTGCGTGGCAGCGTTGGCATCGTTGTTTTTAGCAGCATTGTTGGCAGCAGAAATTTGCGCGACCGCCGCTAACGCCTGCTCTACGGTAAAAGCGTTCTCGTAAATAGCACGACCACAGATAACTCCCTCTATGGTATCATCGCCTAAGCGCGCAAGCGATTGCAAGTCTTCTAAAGAAGCTACACCTCCAGAAGCAATTACCGCAAAGCCAGCCGCCTTAGACACCTTAAGATACATTTCTGTATCTATGCCCGTCTGCATACCATCGCGCGCTATGTCGGTGTAAACAAGGTGTCTGATGCCAAGTTCAGCAAGTTCACTTATCAACATAATAGCTAAAACGCCAGTGCCCTCATTCCAGCCTTGTATGGCAACTTCGCCGTCACGCGCATCAACACCAGCACAAATTAGTTCGCCAAAGTTTGCAACAGCTTCGCGAGCAAAATCAGAATCCTGAGCCAGCTTTGTACCAATAACAACTCGCGAAACTCCGGCAGATGCTAAAGAGTCAATCGCTTGCAAAGTGCGTATTCCTCCACCAACCTCTATCTTTAAGCCAGTTTCGTGGATAATGTTTTTAATAACGTCGCTATGTGCCGGTATTCCTGTTCGCGCGCCATTTAAGTCTACAACATGTATCCATTGCGCACCTGCTTGAGCAAATTTTAGGGCTTGAGCAACTGGATCTTTATTGTAAACTGTAACTGCATTATAGTCTCCCTTCGCCAGACGCACAGCGGTGCCATCTAAAAGGTCGATAGCGGGCAAGATGTACATAAACTCAGATTCCTTTCACGAAAGCGACAAAATTTCTAAGAATTGCAAGTCCCATGTGCGAAGACTTCTCTGGGTGAAATTGCGTAGCCAGAATGTTTTCATGGCGAATTGCACAAGTGAACTCGGTGGCGTGACGCACTGTGGCTATCACATTGTTAGCATTTTCGGGATTTGCCTGATAAGAATGGGTAAAATAAAAGTTAGAGCCATCAGGAATACCGCAAAATAGTGGATTGAGCAAATCTTCGTTATCTGTCGCAAAGTGCACCTGGTTCCAACCAACATGAGGCACCTTGTACTTTAGCCCTTGCTTGTCTGTGGTGGCAATGCGACAGCAGCTGCCCTTTAGAAGCCCAAGTCCTTGCGCAAAACCTTTAGTAGAACCCTCATCGCCAGACTCAAAAAGAAGCTGCAAGCCAAGGCAGATACCTAAAAATGGCACACCAGCTTGCACGCGCTCACGTATCACCTGCATCTGTCCATTTGCTAGCATGCTAGCAGAGGCATCGGCAAACGAGCCAACTCCAGGCAAAACTATGGCATCAGCCGTCGCAATCTGCTTGGCATCGGCTAAGATAAAAGCATCTGCGCCGGCAAGCTCTAAGCCTTTCTGGGCGCTACGCAGATTGCCTTTAGAATAGTCAACAATAGCGCATTTAATACTCACAGATGCCCCTTTGTAGATGGTACACTGCTACCAACTCTTGCGTCAATGGCAACAGCCGTAGCTAAAGCTCTTGCAACTGCCTTTGCGGCAGCCTCAATTATATGGTGAGAATTCTCCCCAGCCAAAGAACGCACGTGAATAGTAATACCGGCGTTGGCGGCCAAGGCAATCAAAAACTCCTTAAATAAACTTGTGTCAAAACTACCTATGAACTCAATTGGCAAAGCTACATCCCAATGCAGCTGTCCCCTACCCGAGATATCTATAGCAGCAAGCACCAAGGCTTCATCCATAGGAATAAAGGCATGTCCATAACGCGTAATTCCTGTCTTATCGCCCAAGGCCTGTAAAATCGCCTGCCCTAACACTATACCAACATCTTCTACAGTATGATGCGCGTCTACATCTAAATCGCCAATAGCATGCACCTCTAAGCCAAACATGCCATGTCTACCAAAAGCATCCAACATGTGGTCGAAGAATGGCACGCCTGTGCTAATAGTAACGTCGCCGCTGGCTAGAATCGAGCCTCTGGTGCTTTTAGTAGTACCATTGGTGTCTGTAGTAATGCCATCAGCGCCATCTAAGGATAAGGTTAAAACGATATCTGTTTCTTTAGTTTTACGTTCTATGGTAGCTACACGCATTAAATCACATCCTATTGTTTCTAAAATTTACTATCAAACAAATAGCACAGGACACATTTGCTCGTCACAATGCTCGTCACAATGCTCGCATGCCTCACTTCGAGTACCTTGCCCCTTGCCATTCATGTAATGCCGCAAAAAACGCGTCATTCTCTTCTGTTTTACCTATAGTCAAGCGCAAACAGTTCTTAAGTCCCTTGGATGAGCTTAAGTCGCGCAGCAATATAGCCCGTGTAGAATGCAACCACTGCCAAAACTCGTGCGCGCCTGACATGCGTAACAAAACGAAATTGGCATCAGAGCGATAATACTCTATATTTTTTAATGTTGAGAATAGCGTCAGTACTCGCTGGCGTTCAGTAATTATCTTGCTGCTAGTTTTGGCTACCTGCTCTTTAAATTCTAAGGCAGCACAACCAGTGGCAGCCGCAAAACGACTGACAGAATATGGTTGTCTGACCTTTGCTAAATTACGAATTACCTCAGCCGATGCTAAAAGATAGCCTAAACGCACCCCTGCTAATCCCCACGCCTTAGAAAAAGTTCGCAGCAAGACAAGATTCTCATTGTGCAAAATGCTTTGCATACTTAAGCTGGTGTCGGCAAAGTCTATGTAAGCTTCGTCGATAAGGACAATAGCATCGCTAGCTGTACAAAGCCTGTTTACAAACTGGGCAGAAAGCAAATCACCTGTTGGGTTGTTAGGTGAGGCTAACATTACGATATCTATATCACCGCATGCAACACGGGCAAGGATGCCTTCCTCATCAACATCATAGCAACGCAGGTTTTTAACAGCGTCACTTTGCCCGATTGCGACACCTTGCTCGGCTGTGGCACTTTCCTCGGTTGCGGAATTTTGCTCGGTTGCATCGCCTTGCTTGGTTGCGCAATTTTGCTCGGTTGCATCGCCTTGCTTGGCGACGACCAATTCCTTCTCAACATAAATTTTATCTATTCGTGGCACCTGCACAACTTCTGTACCATTTAAAGCAGCACTAAGTTCATAAGAACTAAAACAAGGCGGCGCTATAAGTAATTTGCGACCATTTCCGCCCCAAGCAAGTATCAGATCTAAGATTAGCTCGTCGCCGCCATTACCAACAAGAACTTGTTCGGGGTTAACACCATGATAACTTGCCAGCAGCTCTCTTAGCTTTAAGCAGAGCGGATCGGGATAGCGGTGCAAAGATAAATCTATGCTTTGCGCTTGCAGCATTTTTGCTAATGCCTCATAAAGTCCTTGCGGCGCACCATAGTTATTCTCGTTAGCATTAAGATATATTTGCGCCGGTAGATACTTTGGGTCGTAAGGCTCAAGATTGGCTATTTGTTTACTTGTGGGTCGCAAAATTTTAAGTGCCTTTCGTACGTATTAACTACTCTCTCTTATTATCGCATCTTTGTGCTTGCTGCGCGCAGCCACGCTCGCGTCTTGTGCTAGCTGCGCGCAGCCACGCTCACGTCTTGTGCTAGTTACGCGCAGCCACGCTCACGTCTTTGTGCGCGCTATTCTCACCAACAATCGCGCCTTGCACGGGCAGCAGGCGCTGCTTTCACGATACTGTGTCATCGTCTTCTAAAATCTCAAAGCGAGCACGCACAGACTTTCCGTGTGCCCACAGTCCCTCAACATTAGCGAGGGCAGAAATTATAGGCATATCTTGGTTAAGCGCACTTGCAGAGTAGCAGATTACCGAGGTCTTCTTAGTAAAATCATCAACACTAAGTGGACTAGAAAAACGTGCTGTACCACTTGTTGGCAAGGTGTGATTGGGTCCGGCAACATAGTCACCAACACTTTCCGGTGTCCAATGACCTAAAAATATAGCGCCGGCGTTATCTAGCAGACCAAGGATCTCTAAGGCGTTGTCCATGTTAACCTCTAGATGCTCTGGTGCTATTGTATTGGCAGCAGATATTGCTGTAGAGAGGTCAGGGACAACAAAGATAACTCCATTGTCATCCAGACTCTTACGGGTGATATCGGCCCTAGGGCTATCCTCAAGAAAAGCCTCAATCTCTTCTAAGACCACTTCAGGTAAATCTGGATCGGTGGTTACCAAATAACAAGCTGCTTGCGGGTCATGTTCGGCTTGTGCCATAAGGTCGATAGCTACAAGAGCAGGCTCCGCGCTGTCATCGGCAAGTATCAACACCTCTGAAGGACCGGCAATCATGTCTATGCCCACGTCACCACTCACAAGTCTCTTCGCTGCGGCAACATAGGCATTGCCGGGACCTGTGATCTTATCTACAGACGCAATGCTTTTTGTGCCATAGGCCAAGGCTGCGATAGCTTGCGCACCACCAACAACGTGAATCTCGGTTACGCCCGCCAATAAAGCAGCGGCAAGTAAAACTGGCTCAACTGTGCCCTTGTCATTAGGTGGCGTGACCATTGCAATGCGCCGCACGCCAGCTACTCGCGCTGGAATTGCGTTCATGAGCACAGTAGAGGGATACAAAGCGCGCCCACCTGGGACATAAATACCAACAGAATCCAATGGTGTGATTTTGGTTCCAACCAGCGAACCATCGCTACGAGCATCAAAGGAGCTTTGTCTAAGCTGCCTGCTATGAAAATCTGTAATTCGTTTCGCAGCAACGTCTAAGGCTTCTAAGACATCCCTGCTTACACGTTTAATGACAAGCTCTGCTTCCTGCAAAGAAATGTTTGTTACACGCGGTTTAACCTTATCAAAACGCTCGGTGTACTCTGCCACAGCTTCGTCACCACGCTTGCGCACGTCGTCGATAATGTCTGCTACAGCTTTTAACTCCTCTGCAGTTATTGTGGCGTTACGTTTGTACATCTCAGCTGTTGGCATTTGCCCGCTAGTAAGCTTAATCGTGCGCATTTGTTGCTCCTTCTAATCTGTTTTTTTTGTTCATCGACCTATAATTTTTGACTGCACTTTTTGGTTGCGTCTTTTTTTGGTTCGTAATTATGTGTCGTAACATTGGCTTGCAATTCTGGGTTGTGCTTCTTGGTTGTACTCTTTGGTCGTGTCATTTGGTTGTACTTTTATGGTTGTATTTTTGCGTCACGTCATTGGTTAGAACCTAAGGCTAATATTGCTGACAGTCTTTATTTTCGCTCTGTCTTATTGTCTCACAATAGTTGTTGTTCGTATGATGCGCTTTGTTGCTACTGTCTTTACGTCGCCGCAAGCACCGCCAAAACGCCATCAGAACAAATAACCCTAATCCGGTATTCGTCCATTGCCTAGCCATCCCCGCATACACCGCCAAAACGCCGCTGCACTTAAGGCCTCGTCACGATATCCGCGAGCTTAACAGCCAATTCACGTACTCTAGAATCAATACGTACTGCCGTCGTGTTACCTACAAAACGTGCAGTAGATGCCAATACTTCATCTACAACTACCAGGTTATTTTCAGACAATGTGGTGCCTGTGGCGGTGATGTCTACGATGCGCTCGGCCATGCCACACAATGGAGCAAGCTCGATATTGCCATGCATCTTAACAATCTCTACCTGCGTTCCAGTGCTATCATAATAGCTTGCTGTAATGCGTGGATACTTTGTTGCCACTCGCATTAACCCAAGTCTACTATACTTCTGAGCAACTACACCACTTGCTTCTCGCGGCTCGGCAACAACAAAACGACAAGCACCAAAACGCAGATCCACCAGCTCCATTAGCTCCAAATCCGCTTCCGCTAAGGAGTCACGACCACATATAGCGCAGTCTACCCCGCCATAGGAAACAAAAACTGGCACATCTGTTGGCCGAACAATATAGTAATGCGTATCTTCATTGCGCACAACCAATTGACGACCTGGGTTATCTAACCCATTCGTATCTAGACCAGCTGCCGCAAGCAAGGCCACACTTTCCTTATACAAGGCACCTTTAGGAACCGCAATCTTTAGTGGTGCTAGTTTTTTTTCTGCCGTTTTCACAAATTTTGTTGCTTGATTGGCAATGTCTGCATTTGTTCTACTCTCACTTGCTTGCACCATAGCTTGCATCACGTTTTCTAACGAGAATGCAAAACCGGCAGCCGGAGCATTAACGCCAAAGGTTCCAAGTAGCCTATCGTAACGCCCACCACTGCCTAATGGCACTCCAACTCCTGGAGCGTACGCTTCTATAACCAACGAGGTATAATAATCAAACGTACTCATCACCGAGAAGTCAACTTTAAGCTTACCTTTGGTGCCCTGTGCCTGCACGATGTCCCATGTATAGCGCAAATCCTCTAAAACATTAGCACCAATAATAGGCGCAATCAGTTCTTCGCAGGCATCTATAGCATCCTTGCCGCCACAAATTGTGGGAAGAGTATTAAGCGCCATCTTGTAAAGCGAGACGTCTGGCGTATTGTTATCTGAAATATTGTTATCTGAAATATTGTTATCTGAAACCATTTCTGCAGCGAGTTTGCTTAAAGCAACAAAATCAGATTTATGATATGACGCTAGCACACTATTAATCCATTTTTCGTCTTTATTGCAATCTTTCGCAATGTGGCGCGTCAGACATTCTAAAACTTGAACAGTACAAATAGCAATCGTAAAATCAGATAAGCCACTGGCAGCTAAAGACTCATCAAAAAGCAAAATAAGCTCAGCATCAGCTTTAGCCCCACTATGTCCAAGCGACTCTATACCTATCTGAGTATACTCGCGTGCTTGAGCTTTTAGCTGCTCCTCTTCGCGAAAGACACGCTGCACGTAACGTAATCGCAAAGGCAGAGAATCAGCCCCCATGCGTGTCGCTACCATGCGAGCAATAGGCAATGTGACATCTGGTCGCAAAGCAAGCAACTCATTGTCGGTGTCAAAAAGACGAAATGGCATATGCGCCAGCTTTCCGCCTCTCTCCATAACTTGCAATACCTCTAGCGTTGGCGTTTCTATGGGCAGATAGTTTCGCGCAGAAAGGCAGCTTTGCACAGCAGCAATTATTTGTTCGCGCCAAAGCGCCTCCTTGGGCAAGATATCCTTAAAACCGCGTGCCTTTACCGGCAGTGTTTGTTCATTATCTTCTTGCATACCTAATATGACCTTCCGCATCGTTGTTTAACTCTGGATAAATGTATAAGCATTGGGCTCAATTCTCACTATATCACAATATAGCACTATAGTGAGAAGGAAACCGCCGCAAGTCTCAGATGGTCTGTAAGTTGTTGGCTTGCAGCCAGTGAACGGTTAAAGTCGCGGCTATTAATTGTAGATGAGATTAGAGTTTGCAGTGTGCGCTGTTTTTTTTGTGGTACACACCAATCCTGCCTAAGATTCAGTTTAAGCATATCAAGATTATTGCAACAACCAGCCTCACATTTGCTTTTGCAGTCACAAAAAAATTTCCGCTAGCGCGAGCAGCGCGAGCAGCGCGAGCAAAAGGAAAGGGAAGCAACAACTTGCTCTACATGATGCCTAAACGGCCGCCTATTGATTGGCGCTTATCTGGGCAAGTACAGTTGCTTCCCTGCTATGTATATTTATACTCCTAAAGTATAGATGATGTCAAGTAACAGTTTTTTTGTCGCTTATGATGCGCCTATGATGCTTATGTATCTTATGAAATTGGCACTCCTCCTCTAGTAATCAAATCAACGTTTCCCTCATACTTAGCATTTCGTACGTAGACTTTGCAGATATTTTTTTCCAGCGCTTCTGTAGCTCCCTTCCAAGTTCCGCTTTTTGAGCCTTTTGCAGACTTTACAACCACCGCATACTCCGACATCGCATAGATATATTTATTTCTATTCGTAAAATGCGCCATAGCTTCATATTTAGAAAGTCTGCGTAAAGGATTTACTTCAGAAAAGAGTAGCATATTCTGATCTTGCACTGCATCAATCACCTCTAAGCTATCCAATGAGATTTTCATGTTCTTTGAAAACTCTATTACAGGCATGCTAAGCTGTAGAGCCGCGTACTCTGAGATTTGGTCGATGCCCTCTGCACCACCGGAAACTATTCCAATAACGTCCTTTTCGTTTTTCGCTTTACCATATATACGTTTTATAGCGCTTTCAGTCCAATCCTTATCTGAGTCATCTATGTTCCTCGCCCCAACAAATCCCACAAAGTTAATTTTCTGAATCCCCAAATCTCCACAAAAATAAAGCAATGCTGGCTCCCGCATAGATTTTGGCAATTTGCCAAGTCTGCATTTTAGTTTCTGCGGATATCCATCATCAAAAACAGTTACAACTTTAGCAATGCTTTTTAGGCGCTCAATTTCAAATGAAATAGCAGCAGAGCGCTTTAACAAAGCCATTATCCTATTGCTTAACTCACTCTTTATTCCCAGCTTGTCTTCTAAAAATCGCAAGTCAATTTCTGTAAGAAACGCAAAATTAAAACTATCGTCTGACTGAAATAGATTTAATTGTTCCGATTCGGCACCATTGTATAATTTGATTGCTTCAAGTAATGTATGAAATTCCGCGTTAGAGAGCGGCTTTAAATCAGAACTGGTAGAACTGAAATCCATGCATAATGCTAATGTGACACTAGATTTGCTATTCATTTACGTCTCCCTCACTTGAATCTGCAAGGCAGAACGGAATCACCACAGGACACCCAATTTCTCCAAGCAAATTTGCACAAACAGCAAGTGTCCATCTTGAATCTACGATATCATCAACCAGAATTGCGCTATACGCAAACTTAATATCGGATGGTATAGAAAAAGACTGCATTGCGTTTTGACACTGATGTGATGAATTCGCCATCATTTTTTGCGGCGGCGCATCTGTTTTCACGATTACATCAACAAACTCAAGTTTTAGCATCTTCGCAAGCTTCTCTGCAAAAACTTTAACTTTTGTGTTGTTAAGCGATGGAACATATGTCAAAATTCTTACATTGTCGTCTTGCACAAACTCTTTTATTGCCTTGGCAGACACGGCAAGAAGCTCATCGCGAAAATCGTCGGCGAAGTTTTGCCCAAACATCTTCAACTAATGCCAGCTCTGGCACCCGCATTAACCTGCAAAGGGCAAAGATTAACAGTAGAGCTAAGCTGCCATAAAGCACTGTAGCAACAAAACCTGCTAACATGCCATCTCCTATAGGCAAAAAAATGTAAGCAGCTGCAGCAAACAGCGAGCCCACAACTGTAGCCAGCAATACCCTTAAAGCACTGCCTATAACAGCAGTGGTCCCAATCTGACCCATGATGCGTTGCAAAACAAAAAGCAGCACAGTGGTTGCCAGTGCGTAGTAAACAATGTCGGCAACCGGAATGCCGCTTAAACCAAAGAGACCATCTTGTGTTAAAACGACATAAAGAGCACATTGTAAGACGCATAAGGCGGTGCATATTATTGAGAAAAGCGTAAATCGACGAATACTAGAATAGACACTAAAGAAAAATTGCTGCAAAGAGTAAAATGGCAAGGCAAAAACCCACATTTGCAAAGTTACACCAACATAGGCGACATCGTCTGATGTGAAAGCACCAGAGTGAAACATTTGCATGAGCGGTGCCGCTAAAGCAAACATTAAACCTGCAAGCGGAATGACAATGAAGAGTGTTCCCGATAGGCCATTTTTAAGAAGTCGCTTAAAGTCTAATAGATTGCCTTGTGCAAACGACGAGCTCATCTCTGTAAATAGGGCACGCGAAAGCGATGCTGCCAAGATACCATGTGGCAGCTGGAACCATGTCCACGCATAGATGAGCGTAGATGGACCATCGTCGCCTGTAGAGAGCGCAAAAGCATTGCGAAAAGTGAATGAAACCATGGTACCAATTACATAGATAAGCATTGGAATCCCTGTTTTTATTGTCTCTAAAAAAACAGGGTCACGAACATCTATGCGCGGTGTGTATTTAAATCCCAACCGTAAAATTGCGGGTATCTGTATGGCAAACTGAGCAGCAACGCCCAAGGTGGTGCCCACAGCCAAAACAATGATTGCCAATTCAGGATTTCCAGGCTCTATAAGCCAATAGGCAAAAAGCGATGCAATGACCAAAAGATTGTTAAACAATGGTGCTAGCGCTGTAATAAAAAACACTCGGTTGGCATTTAAGATACTGGTGAAAATCCCCCCAAGACCATAAAACAACATTTGAATAGCAAAAATTCTAAAGAATATAATAGCATAATAGTTTACTGCGGCACCGTCGCCTAACGTAAAGGTTTGGGTGGCTATAAGCTGTGGCGCAAAGATAGTTGCAAGTACAGAAAGTCCACCCAATACAATTACAACAATGTTTAAAAGATTAGATGCAAACTTGTCGCCCGCCTCTTTACCTTTCTCCTGCATCTGCTTAATGTACAATGGCACAAAGGCAGCAGCCAACAATCCTCCAGCCACCAACTCAAAAATGATGGTTGGCAGATTATTTGCCACCTGATAGCTGGATGTGACCAAAGCGTTGCCCAAGGCAAAAGCCATTGCCGCGGTGCGGACCAAGCCTGTTGCACGCGAAGTCATGGTTGCCACAGCCATTAAAGCCGTCGATCTTGCAATCGAAGGTTGCTCTGAGACTAAATTGCGCTGTTCATCACCTGTAAGACAATCATCTTTAAGATGCTTAGGCTGATATACGTCGGTTTTCTTCACCCTTATAGTGTATCACTGGCTTAAAGTCAGTGACAGCCAACGTTATGTGTCTAGCTGTAAACGGCCTTGCTCTTTAATGCATGTGTTAATCTAAAACCTGTGCTTATCCTAAGCTAAACCTATAATCGTTCATTACTTAGTGTGCGAAATGTGCTAAGTATACTAAGCGTACAAGCGTTTAAAGACTGTACCTACTTAGACATGTTGTATGAAATCAGCTAAACTACTAGCTTATGTTTAATAGACTTAAAGAAGACATACGCGCAGTGCGCGAGCGTGATCCAGCCGCAAACTCTGCTGCTGGCGTATTGCTTTGCTACCCGGGAGTACAGGCAGCATGCGCGCATCGCTTAGAACACTGGCTCTGGCAACATGGACGGCGGGGATTGGCACGCTTCCTTAGCCAATGTACCCGCTTCTTCACCGGTATAGAGATTCATCCTGGTGCAGTCCTAGGTCGTCGCGTTTTCATAGACCACGGTATGGGAGTAATTATTGGAGAAACCGCTGTTGTTGCCGATGACGTCACCTTATATCAGGGCGTCACCTTAGGCGGCACCGGCAATGACATTGGTAAGCGTCACCCCAACATAGACGAAGGGGCTATTATTGGAGTAGGCGCTGCCGTATTAGGAAATATCACTATTGGCGCCCGCAGCAAGGTTGGTGGTGGTGCTGTCGTTGTAGATAATGTTCCCAAGGATTGCACGGTTGTGGGAATCCCAGGTCGTATTGTGGCAAAAAATGGCATCCGTATCTGCCCCGCAGACCCATATAGGCGCGAGCTTTTGCCAGACCCTATAGAAGACCAGATAGAACGTTTGCATGAACGATTGTCTATCTTAGAAGAAAAACTCACGGTGCCAACACCAGAATGGCAAGACTTTACAACAGGACCATACCATATGAGTGAGGATGTCTTTATTCACGGCAGTGGCATTTAAAAATCACTTATGAACCTGCAAGAGATTCTACAAGAACAACTTAGTGGGCTTAAATTCCCTTCCTGCTGCTTGTTTTATATCGCAAGTCTTATTCAGATTCTACAAGGGCAACGCAGTGAGCAGTAATTCCCTCTTCGCGCCCTTCTGGCCCTAGATGCTCAGTTGTAGTTGCTTTTAACCCAACCTGCCCAATCTGTATGCCAAGTGCAGCAGCAATGTTTGTGCGCATCGCCTCGCGATAAATAGAAAGGCGTGGACGCTGTGCTATTATTACGCTATCTAAATCGCATACGCGCATGCTATTATCACAAAGAATTGCGCCAACCTTTGCAAGTAGTTCTATAGAGCTTGCACCTTTATAAGATGGGTTGGTATCCGGAAAAAGCTCACCAATATCATGTGCACCAACTATACGCGCAGCACCTAACAACGCATCCATTATGGCGTGACACAAGACATCAGCATCTGAGTGCCCTACAAGACCGCAATTATGTTTAATATGTACACCACCAAGAACTAGCTTATAACCTGAAGCCAAAGCATGTGTGTCTATGCCTATGCCAATGCGCATGACAGATTTCGTGGTATTTGTGCATACTGCAGAACTGTCGCTTGCAATGTCGCTTACAACAGCATGTGTGCTTGCGCTAGAAGTAACGGCGTCGTACTCTGCATTACTGCTCATTATTAAACCTAAGCCCTAAACCTGCCTTGGCCATGATTAAGTCTTCAGGCACAGTTATTTTCAGGTTATCCCTAGGTCCTTTAACCAAAAGCACCTTACCACCTATACGCTCTACCAATGCCGAATCGTCTGTACCCACAAAACCTTCTGCCAAGGCAGTGCGATGGGCTTCGATAATAATCTCGCGACGAAAAACCTGCGGCGTTTGCACAGTCCAGAAGCTAGCTCTATCTGGTGTCCCCAAAATATTTGCACCACTGACAATCTTTAGTGTGTCAATTGCGGGATAGCCAACCACCGCGCCATCGGCATCTACACTGCCACGAACTGAAGCAAGTGCATGACAGATGAGCTCGGGAGTAACCATTGGGCGAGCCCCATCATGAATAGCCACAAACTCATAATTGTCTGGTACCATCTCTAGGCCATTAAATGATGACTCCTGTCGCAGGTCGCCAGCAGGCGCCATGACAACAGGAGTCACAAAAGGAAAAGTATCTATTGCTTCACGACAGTATTCTGCCATGCGCTCATTTGGACAAACGACGACTATCAAGCCGACATCCTCAACAGCATCAAAAGCCTCAGCACTCCAGGTTAGCACTGGCTTGCCATTTATAGTTAAAAGTTGCTTGCCACCATGGGTACCAAATCGTTCGCCATGGCCACCTGCTAGTATAATAGCTGCGGTGTGAGGATTTTTGCCCACTTTGCCTTTTAGCGAGAGCAAAGAATCGGGAGTCTCTGCCATGCTGCTATCCCTGCTTTTTAGCTTGGGGGCGGCAAGTACCGACGGTCCTGTAATGGGATCGACAGTGGTGGGACAGGCATTTTTGTCTGGAAAAATCTCAGTCATCTTTTCTATCTTAGTCATTAAACTTAACTTAGGCCTTAGTCTTATCGTAGCCTTATAACCTGTCTTTGCCTTATAACCTACCTTGACCTTATAAGCTGTCTTGGTCTTAGCCTTAGCTTTAAAGCTTACTTCAACCTTAGTCTTTGTTCATACCCTTATCTAAAGTGTAGATCGCAACTGCATAAAACTTTTGGTAATAGCTTTTACGCTATTAACGCCCAAATCATTCATGCCCTCCAAACGATCAAAGCCATCCTTAGAATCACTAACAAAAGCACTTAAAGAACCGTACTCTTCTATGATACGCGAAACTGCAACCTCATCTAGCATAGAAATTCGCGAAATAGCCCGAAAACCCCGTGGCGAGATATGATCCTCGTCGGCAAGAGGTTCTGTAAAGCCCAACAAACCAAAGACTGTCTGCGCATCACTATCGCCATCCTCGGCCTTTTCTAGAAGCTGACGGGCAATTCTATAGGCCTCCTTCTTTTCTGAAGACGCTGCATAGTCGCGTATCAACAATAAAAATGAGTCGGCAACGCCAGTCATAATCTCTTCTAGCTGATTCCGCAAAAGACCAGCGTTGTCGCCAAGGAAGTTAATGAAGCGCTCAGTTTGCGCCGAAAGTCCTATAAGACGAATGTAGCGATTCATCAACCGACTAACGTCGTATACTGTGGCTATATCGTCTAGCTCAATAAAGTTTAATCTGATCGATGCACGCTCTAATGTGTCTTTGGCATTTTGCATCGCAAGCAGACCCTGATTTCCTTTAGAAAGCAAAATTGCGTCGGAGTCCATAGTAAGACCTTCGCCTCTATGATACATGGTTGTTTGCACACGACGCTTAGAGATTGCCAGCACCAATGCCTTAGTTTGAGCCGAAGTGCGGGCCGCCGAGCGATGCCGCATGCCGGTTTCTGAAGTGTGAAGGCCTGGGTCAGGATTTAGGTGAAAGTTGGCGCAGACAATTTGCTTTAAGTCCTCAGTTAAAACAATAGCGCCATCCATCTTAGAAAGCTCAAACAAGCGTTGAGGCGTAAATGGAACATCAATCTTAAAGCCGCCATTGCCCAACATAAGAATCGTGTCCACATCACCAACGGCAATGAGTGCGCCATTGTTTGCCGATATAATCATGTCTATAGCCTCGCGCAAAGGCGAGCCGGAAACCATGAGTTTTATGGCATCGTCAAAAAGATAGTCACTCCGTTCTGGTAAGATAGCATGAACTTTTTCCATCTGCTGCCTGCCTTTTCGCTTCGTGCTCTTTTATGTTTACCTTCGTTTGTCAGTTCTACTCTGCTGAAGCGTCTATGCCTCCAGCACCGCCACCGCGTCTGCTGCCGCCAGATGCACCACCGCGGCCTCTAGAGCCTCTAGAGCCACCAGAGCCACCAGAACCTAAAGAACCTCCGGCGCCACCACCTCCACCAAAGATTGGGGTGATCAGCTCTACCTCACGTGCCACGCTCTCGCGCTTTCTAGGCTTGGGAATCTCACCTTTGCGGCTGCTAAAAACGATGTCTTTGGCATCATCATCTTTGCTAGCAATATAGTCTGCTAGTATAATAGTACCTGGCTCCCACTTACCTTCTAAAACACCCTCAGAGATTGGATCTTCTAGCAATCGCTGAATTGCACGACGTAAAGGACGTGCACCAAATGAAACATCGGTGCCTTCTTCGGCAATGAAATTACGCGCGGCTTCGGTAAGTTCCAAGCTCATATTTTGGGCGATAAGCCGGTCGCGCAAATCGCATACCATTAGTTCGACAATTTGAGCGATTTGTTCTGTGGTAAGGGACTTAAAGACAATAATCTCGTCTATGCGATTAAGAAATTCCGGACGGAAGAGTTTTTTCATCTCGGTCATTACACGATTGTTTATCTCTTTGTCCGAAAGCCCATCCTTTGCGTCCTTGCCACTAAAACCAATAGACTGGCCTTGTGCAATCTCGCGCGCACCAACATTAGATGTCATGATAATAATAGCATTGCGAAAGTCTACCTTGCGCCCTTGTCCATCGGTTAAACGACCTTCTTCTAAAATCTGCAATAAGATATTAAAGACATCCGGGTGTGCCTTTTCAATTTCGTCAAAAAGCACAACCGAGTAGGGACGCTGGCGCACTGCTTTTGTTAGCTGACCACCCTCGTCGTATCCTACATAGCCAGGAGGCGATCCCACTAGTCGCGAGACTGAGTGTTTCTCCATATATTCACTCATATCAAAGCTTAAAAGAGCATCTTCTGTTGAGAAAAGAAACTCGGCCAAAGTCTTAGAGAGTTCAGTTTTGCCAACTCCTGACGGACCAAGAAAAACGAAGGAGCCAGCAGGTCGCTTGGGGTCTTTAAGTCCGGCGCGCGAACGGCGAATAGCCTTAGAAATAGCCACGACCGCCTCATCCTGACCAATTACACGCTCGTGTAAGACGTTTTCCATACGCAGGAGTTTTTCGGTTTCTGCCTCGGTAAGATCCGAAACAGGCACCCCTGTTGACATCGAGATTATGTCTGCAATCTCGTGCTCGGTAACAGTAGCAACTTCCTTAGCTGTGTCTGCCACCCACTTCTCTTCCAGCTCGGTGCGCTTAATTAAAAGTTGCTTTTCGGCATCGCGCAGTGCCGCGGCTTTCTCGAAGTCCTGAGTATTAATAGCCTCGTCCTTCTCGGCACGAACTTTACGAATCTCCTCGTCAACTGCGTGAACGTCGGTGGGGATAGTCATGTTGCGAATCCGCATGCGAGCGCCGGCCTCGTCGATGACATCTATGGCCTTGTCTGGCAAAAAGCGATCTTGCACATAACGATCAGAGAGGTTAACGGCAGCGTTAATCGCTTCGTCTGTAAAATGAACGCGATGGTGCGCCTCGTAACGGTCGCGCAGCCCCTTAAGAATGCGCACCGCCTGTTCGTCTGTGGGCTCGTTAATCATTACCGGCTGGAAACGCCTTTCTAGGGCGGTGTCCTTCTCTACATGTTTACGATATTCATCAGAGGTAGTCGCGCCAATAACCTGAATTTCCCCGCGCGACAAAGGTGGTTTAAGTATGGCTGCGGCATCTATAGAGCCTTCTGCCGAGCCTGCTCCTATTAAGGTGTGCATCTCGTCTATAAAAAGAATAATGTTGCCATCCTCTTTAACGCTGCGAATCACCATCTTTAGGCGTTCCTCAAATTCGCCACGGTACTTCGAGCCCGCAACCAGCGCAGGTACATCTAAAGTAACAATCTGCTTGTTGCGCAAAATATCGGGAACTTGCTCGGCGGCAATAAGTTGCGCAAAGCCCTCGGCGATGGCTGTTTTGCCCACGCCGGGGTCGCCCAAAAGCAAGGGGTTATTCTTGGTGCGACGACTAAGAATCTGCATGACGCGCTCGATTTCGGCCTCGCGACCAACAACTGGGTCTAGTTCGCCTGCAATGGCTTTCTTGGTTAGATTGGTGCCAAATTCTGTAAGTATGCTATCGCCTTCGTCATGTCCAGGCTCGTCCCCAAGACCTGGTGCGCCTGCATAGGTAGCAGATTTGTGGAGAAGATCTATGACGGCTCCCTTAACCATCTGGGCGTCGATGCCCATCTGCGTTAGCGCCTGTATGGCAATGCCATTGCCCTCGCGAACGATGCCCAAAAGCAAATGCTCGGTAGAAATATAGTTTTGTCCAAGTTGCATGGTCTCGCGCAAAGCAAACTCTAAAACACGCTTAACACGAGGGGTGAAACTAAGATGTCCCTTAGGTGCGTTCTCGCTGGTCTCTACCAGACCTTCAACTTGTGCGTGAACCTCTTCGTAGGTAACATTAAGACTTTCAAGAGCGGCGTGCGCCAGTCCGTCCTTCTCGCGTAGTAGGCCAAGGAGCAAATGCTCTGTACCTACGTATGACTGTTTAAGTCCCCGCGCTTCATCTTGGGCAAGCGCCAAGACAGAGCGAGCTTTGTCGGTAAATCGGTCAAATGACATTGTGGGTTACCCCCTTCTGCTGATGTACTATTCTCAC
Organism: Coriobacteriales bacterium; assembly: GCA_031256715.1. GTDB lineage: Bacteria > Actinomycetota > Coriobacteriia > Coriobacteriales > UBA8131 > JAIRQA01. The sequence continues at coordinate 33,170 of JAIRQA010000077.1, forward strand.
TATATATTTTTCAATCTGAATGGCTGCTATATGCATAAGTAATTTTTTTCTATGTAATGCACTTTGCGTTTTGTTTATTGCGTAAACTCACGCTTAGCTTATTGCACATTTTTGCACATTATTGCACATTATTGCACAAGCTCGCGTTTTCTTGTAAACTTGCGCTTTGCTTATTCTTGCACAAACTCGCGCTATTTTTGTGAACTCGCGTTTTGCTTATTTTTACACAAGCCACCCATTCATTTTTTTGTGATCGCAAATCCTTTAAGGTCTAAAAGAAGGATTTTGCTACACGTAATTCAATTGGCCAAATTTCAATCATTCTATTGTAGCTTAATTTACATCAAATAAGTATCTTGCAGACGGCTAATAGGCAGATGAAAAGCGGTTAACCGGATAGATGTGGGTCGCAACAAAAGTTAAAGACAGTATTTATGTCTCATCACGCATGTGTGGAAACAACAAAACGTCCCTAATAGATGCTTCGTTAGTGAGCAACATAACCAAACGATCGATACCAATACCCACGCCACCAGCAGGCGGCATTCCATATTCTAAGGCACGAATGTAGTCTTCGTCGTAACCCATGGCCTCATCATCGCCGGCAGCTTTGGCTGCGACTTGTGCAGCAAAACGTTCCTGCTGATCTACAGGATCGTTTAATTCCGAAAAACCATTGGCGTATTCCTTGCCGCAGATTACTAGCTCAAAGCGATCGGTTAAGTTTGGGTCACCGGCTTTCTTTTTTGCCAGCGGCGATGTCTCTAAGGGGTGTTCGGTTACAAAAGTAGGCCCAATAATTCTTGGCTCCACCAACTTCTCGTAAAGCTCAGTTATCAGTTTGCCTTTGCCCCAGCCTGTAAGTGGCTCTATATCATAGCGTTTGGCCATATCCTGCAAATCCTCTAGACTACGGGCAAAAGACGTGTCCTCATTTGTTGCCTCACTCACAAGACTAATCATCGAGCGTTGTTCCCACTGCGCACCCAAGTTAATCTGCTTGCCTTGATACTCTATAAGCAACGATTCATTTGCTGCCAGACATGCCGCTTGTATCAGTTCTTTGGCAAATTCTGCTATGCTAGCATAATCGCCAAATGCCTGATATGCCTCTAACATAGTAAACTCTGGATTGTGAGAGTAATCCATGCCCTCATTGCGAAAGCTGCGATTAATCTCGAAGACGCGCTCGAAGCCACCCACCAAAAGCCGCTTTAGGTTAAGCTCGGGGGCAACACGCAAATAAAAATCCTTATCTAAGGCATTGTGATGAGTAACAAATGGTCTGGCTGTGGCACCACCGGGGATGGGATGCAGCATAGGTGTCTCTACCTCTACAAAACCACGTTTTTGTGCCTCACTGCGTAGCGCAGCAACAATCTTAAAACGCGCCTCGAAGCTCGCCCTTACCTCTGGATTCATGATTAGATCGACATAGCGCTGACGGTACCGAGTTTCTTTATCTGCAAGTCCATGAAATTTTTCCGGCAGTGGACGTAAAGACTTCGTTAATAGCTCTACGCTTGATGGCGCTATAGAAAGTTGCCCACGCCTTGTCCTAAGTATTGTGCCTCGGACACCTACCCAATCGCCAAGATCTAACTCCTTTAGTTCGCAGAAAGCATCCTCGCCCAAAGCATCAATGCGACAAAAAACCTGTATATCACCTGTGCTATCACGTACCACAAGAAAAGCAATCTTTCCCTGATCGCGAATGGCCATGATGCGCCCGGCAATACTATACTCATCTTCTGTAGACTCGCCATCTGCCAAATTTGCATAGCGCTGCTCTAGGTCTTTAGTATATGCCATAACATTAAAGCGACGTGCATATGGTTCGCGCCCCGCAGCCAAAAGTGAAGCACGCTTATTCTTGCGTACCTCTATGGGGTCATCAATGATGCAATCGCTAGTGTTAGTCACTTGCCAATCCTCAGAATAGTGAATTCCAACTTTTTGCCTGTTGGGCCTTCTGCGGTAACGGTGTCGCCTTTTTGCTTACCTAACAGAGCTGCCCCAACAGGAGACTCATTAGAAATGCGTCCAGCAGAAGCCTCGGCCTCGGCAGCACCAACAATTGTAAAGCTTCGCTCTTTGCCTGAGGCATCAGCAACAACAACGGTATTGCCAACATTTACGCGATTCGAGCGCTTGGGGAGTTCTGCAATTACTGCATTAGCTAGGATTTGTGTGATTTCTGCAATGCGACTCTCTAGCCACGCTTGTTCATTTTTAGCATCGTCATACTCAGAATTCTCAGAGATGTCGCCAAACTCGCGCGCAACACGGATGCGCTCGCCCACCTCTGCCCTTCGCTCTGTCTCTAGAATTTCAAGTTCTTCTTCCAGCTTTTGGCGCCCCTCTTTTGTCAATATGACATCTTTTTGCATCTGCGTCTTCCTTTTGATTGTTCTACCACTACACAGATGACGCGCATCAATGCGCGCCAAAAAGTGATTTGATGATAGCTACCACATCCCGTCCCATCCGGAAATGTGGTAGACCCAAAGAACGGCTAGCAAGCCATTCTTATAGCATACTAGCCTTTCTTGGCAGCAGTGGACTTCGCCGTGCCCTTCTTGCTCTTTGGCTTAACAGGCTCGTCGTCCTCTTCTTCTTCTTCATCTTCAAGCTCGGCTGTCTCTAGCAGACCACTGCCTTCAACGCCTTCGCGGACGTTCTTCACGGTGCGCCCAAGTGCGCTACCTAGTTTGGGTAGGTTTTTAGGCCCAAAGATAATCAAAATTACCACTAAAATGATAATAAGTTCGGGCATACCCAGTCCAAAGAACTTCATCTATCCTCCTGCTACTCAGACTGTTCGGAGAAACTTATGTTGCATCTAATATCAAGCATGCAACAACATCCCCGAAATTCGTAAGTTGATAGAGTACCACGAACTTGGCAATCTGTCGCGCCACAGCTGTCTCATGTTGCAAACTTGTTTACCAAACGGATAATTACGGCAGGCAAAATACATTTAAGTAACAAAAAATGCCATTCGCCGTTTTTATTTTACTAAGCCAAACCTATTTTATTAGGCGAAAACTAAAAAACGCATGACTTAATCGGAGCCAATGAAATTTGAATGCCATATGCTTTAATCGGAGCTAGGAGGGCTCCGATTAATTGCAGATGGCTTGAAGATTGAGCGATGCGTACTTAGCTACGTGAGCGAAATCTGAATGCAATATGCTTCAATCGGAGCCCTCCTAGCCAAAAAGATGTCTTATGGCATCATCACTATATGGAAGCATGCTAAAAAGCAAATCACGTAGCCAACCGGCAACCGCAATCTCTGTAAACGCCATGACAGTTGCAAGTGCAAAGACTAGCAAACCGCGACCAGCAAGTTTTTTAGACATCCAAAGCAGCAAGGCATTTACAAAAATCACAATTAGCAAAAATGCCAAAACTGCAAACAGGGCTCCTGCAATACCTAAATAAGGATGCACAAAAAAGAATAATGTCGAGAAAAACACATTTGCCGCAAGAAAAATAATGACTTCACGCATCCCAGCAAGGACGCGTTTTTGATTATGTTCCTTTTGCAAAATATCCATAACAGCAGAGGAAGCAAAGATACCAACGGCCATACCAGCACCATAGCCAGTAAAGAAACGAATGATATTGTTTGTCTCACGTAAATGCAAATAAGACGTCACACCATCAAAGGCCATTGGCAATGCGCAAAGCACAGCCAAGATTACAACTGATTTAGAAGGTAATGCGTTCGGAAAACGACCACTTAAACCATTTGCGGTAAAGCCTGGGGTTGACGATGTAGCAGAAGTCACAAAAAATGCTTTCGCCCCGGTGTTCAAACCGCTATTGCGCTGCAAAACTAGGGCGGGCTGCCATTGGTAAATGAGGATAACAATGCAAGTAGCAAACACTATCCCAAGATAAATACCTGTATCGCGCGCACAGGCAGGGTAATAGTAGCCGCCGGCACTTAGTGTACGTTCGGGAAGCTGATGGCAAAAACCATGACCAAAGAAATAAAGCAGGTTTTGTAGTAAATCATGCATGCATCTTATTGTAACTGTCTTTATAAGGTTTCTTTTGCAAATTATGCTATCATTTCTTAGTGGCGCCAAAGCTATTGGCACAACAAACGCAACACCTTAAAATGAAGGAGGTCTGAGCATTGAGCGCAAATGAGCTTCGCGAAAAACCAAAACTAAGATACCGCATAGTGGCAGCTATCGGCGCTATATTGTGGGCTACACTGATTTTCATGCTTTCGGCAATTCCTGGCGATTCCTATCCATCGCATCCAGGATTCTTAAACTACATTGCTCACTTTTGCGAATATGCAATCTTTACAGCGCTATTGCTTGTTGCCATTCATGGTGACAAGCGCAAGCTTTGGCTCAGTGCTCTAATTGCCATTGTTATTGCCTCGCTTTATGGAAGCTCCGATGAATTGCACCAATTTTTTGTTCCTAACCGTGACAGTTCTCCCATCGATTGGCTCACAGACACCATAGGAGCCATTGCAGGTGGTGCAATAACGATTTTCTTTATTAGTTTTAGGATTGTTAAACGATCGCGCGAAAAAGACGCCAAAACCGGACAGAGCTAGAAGGTAGTTTTTAGTAGAAAGCTTCTTTTAAAATTCGGCTTCATGCGCAACATCATTGTTTACACTTAAGATTGTTTAATGGTGCGCTATTAGAAATCACCAAGAAAAGCTCCGGATTGACGACTCCACAACCTTGCGTACTCGCCACCTGCATCTACTAATTCAGCGTGCGTACCATCCTCTACAATAGCACCATCACTTAAAACGATGATTCTATCTAAACTCGCGACAGTAGATAAACGGTGCGCCACAACGATAGAGGTTCTGCCTTGCATCAAATTAACAAGCGCATCCTGAATGTATTTTTCACTCTGGGAATCTAAGGCAGATGTTGCCTCATCTAAAACTAAAATCGGACGATTAGCAAGTATTGCACGAGCAATAGCAACTCGTTGACGCTGTCCTCCAGAAAGTTTTACCCCACGCTCGCCCGTTATGGTATTAAAACCTTGCGGCAGAGCCTCTATAAATTCCAGAGCATTTGCACGCTTTGCGGCATCACTAATCGCAGACATCGATGCACCCGGACAACCATAGGCGATGTTTTCGGCAACAGAACGATGAAAAAGCAATGGTTCCTGTGGCACATAGGCAATTCTTTGGCGCAAACTTACTTGTGTAACATTGGCGATATCCTGACCATCTATAAGAATGCTTCCTTGCGAAAGATCGCTTAGCCTTAATAGCAAGGTTGTTAGCGTAGTTTTACCAGAGCCAGAGCGCCCAACTAAACCAACACGTTGTCCACCAGGAATATTCAAGTTAAAATCGCGAAAGACAGAGGTTTTGTTTTCGCTGGTTTTGTTTTCGATGGTTTTGTTGGCGTTGGTATTGTTGCCGCTGGTATTATTCTCATAAGTTTTCTTGCCGTAGATATTTTTGTTAAGAGTTTTCTGTTCGTGGGTTTTTTTCTCAACATCATCATTGTAAGAAAAGCTTACATTGCAAAAGCTGATATCACCGCTCTTAACAGCTAGCATGCTAGCATTTTCTTTGTCCGCTACCAGAGTTGGTTCATCTAAGATTAGAGTCATTTCGTGGGCATCACCAAAACCGCGATTTATCTGCTGAAATGTCATATTGATACGATTAAATTGCATCGTTAGCGCGTGAGTGTAGGTAAAAACCATCACCAGTGTACCCGCACTGATGCCAAACCAAGCATTGCCGCCGGTAATAAAAAGCACAACCAAAGCCATAATACAAACGATGATAAAGCTGGTAATGGCACCGCGCATCGTTGATGCCCGCATGCGCTTTGAGTCTGCTTTAAAGACGGCATCATTGGCATCGCCAAAAACATTTCGCTCGAATGCCTCTCGCCCATAAGTTTTTACGGCTAAGATGTTTGTTATACTATCAGAAAGCTCTCCGGATAATGTGTTTTGCGCAGCCGCAGCGCCTGAGTTTAGAGGCAAAACGCGCTTGTACAAGTAATAGGCAACGGCCACATAAACAACAAGCATGACAAACAAAATGAGCACATACAGCGGTAAAGACGGTGCTAAAATTACCAATGTAAAAACAGCAGTCATAACAATAGGAATTACAGCATAAATCAGACACTCTAATAGCACTGCATATGCCGAGATAAACTTCTGAGTCTGCGAGACAAGAGAGCCGCCAAAGCGGTTTGAATGAAAAGTCATAGACTGGTTAGAAAGCGTTGCAAAGGCGGTGGTGGCAAGCTCGTAGTTCACCTTAATCTCTAGCTTCCAAACAGCGTAATCCTGAAGCTTGCTAGAGATTTGTCCCAAAGCCTCCAAAACGATGAATACCAAAATGTAAGGCCCGAAGACACGTAATACATCATCCGGAGCCACTGAGTTTGTGCTAACAACATCTATAACTATAGCTAACACATAAGGAATCGCAAAAGTGAGAAAAAAGACAAAGCCTAATGTCGAGACTAGAGCCAAAAGAAACATCGGCCAGCTACCGGCAGTGGCACGTACATACCAATGCAAAGTGCGCAGTGGAACAGAAGTGCCTTTAGTCAAAATTAAATCTTGCTCATTTCGTTAACGACAATGGGATACCAAACCTCCCAAACATACACAAGAGGATTTTCAGAATAAACTTCGGGAGCGTAACGCATTGCGCCTTCTAATGTTATGGTGTAACCATAGCCGCGTGAAAACCCAGCAGTGTATTCCCAGATAGCTGTCTCCCAGTCTGGCCAACTAAAACCAATCCAACCCCAAGCATTGTGCGCACGTTCGGCGGGAGGATAACTGCCGTTACCCGTCTCATTAGTAGAAATGGCAACAGCAACGCGAGGATCTACATGATATTCCCAGGCAGCACTAGCAAATGTATGTCCATAACCACGCAATGGATTATAAGGACGCTGATACATAAGATAGTTATCAATGCGCTCTGCCCATGTTGCTACAAACTCTTCTTTGCTTACGTTCCAGTCGACACTATCGGCAACAGCAACCGCAGCATTACTGCCGTCGTGGTTGCGAAGTTGTGCCGCCATAGCGGCTTCTTGCGCTCTAGCTGCCGCCTCTGCTTGTCGTTGGTGTTCTTCGCGAACCGCAGTGGCATCGTTAAGTGCCTCCTGAGCGCGTACAGACTCAGCGACTGCCTCTTGTCTGGCTACTTCTAAATCGCTTTGCGTCTTTTGCAAGCGAGCATTAGTGGCATTAAGCTCACCAATTTGATTTCTATAGCTTTCCTGTAAGCGCGAGATATACTCTAAACGGTTGGAAAAATCGGCAATGGAATTAGATGAGAAAAGTAATTCTAGCAGCATGTTGCCGGAACACTGCAAGCGATAGTACTCTGCCGCAGCCTCATTGCTGCGAGCACGCTGCAATGGCAACTCTTTTTCTATTGTATCAATCTGAATTTGAAGCTCATCAATTTGCTTCTGGATATCGGCGACCTTAGAAACAGACTCGTTATATGCCAATGTTGTCTCTTCAACGCGCCTTTGAAGCTCACTTTCTTTTGGAGAAGTATCTGCTCCCGTCGTTGCTACCACAAACAGCTCTTCTCCTTGGGCAACTTCATCTGAAGAAGGCTCGGCAAGAGCCAAACGTGAAGAAGTGAGCCAAGAAGGCAAATATAATGTTGATAATACCAACGCCAAGCAAACCACAACCGCAAGCAAGACCTGCGGTCTTAGTAGCGTGCGCTGGCACCTTTGGGTTCTAATCTTCAAGAAAGGCAGACTTTCTCCTTGGTTGCAATACCTCGGCAAACCGTGCGTCCTCCAATTCGCCGCTCACACATGACTATGGGGGCAACAGTCATGGGAACGAATAGTATACCCTACATCAGAAAAAAATACAAATTGCAGTTTCGCGGACAATTATTGTGATGTATGTCGCTGCCATGAATCACGCGGTAATTATCGAACTCGCTCAGTGCAAGTTTTTTGTCCATCTTCACTGCTTTACTCTAGTTGTTCGTTAAGGTCTTGAAGATTTGTTGGTTTCGCCGAAATATATCTAATGGTTTTTCTCTCTCTTAACCACCCATAAAACGCATACCGCAAAGATAGCCGATAGCTAACAAAATATATGGATGGATTATATAATAAACATAGAAGAAGTATTTATCTCCGCGTCCCTTTTTGCCGTTGTAAAGACATATAAATGGAAGCGCAAGAATCATATAGAATTGGTAGATACCGAAATATGTGACAAGAAAGCCCATGTCAATGCCCATGCTGTATCTCGCCAAAAGGGCAAAGGCGACGAGAGAGACAGCCTTTGATGTTTTGTTTGGAAGCCAGTAAAAGAGCAGCCCCAAAACGATGAAGATTGGCGTATACTCCACTGTCAAGATGCTTGGTATAAATGCACGGACTAACTGTATCCCCAAACTTGAGCCAGGCGTGATTTTACCAAATGTAAGTACCGCATGATTGTTCAGAAACAAGGAAGAAAGCATGGTAGGAATGATGCAAACGGCGCAAAGCACGGCGACTTCCAGAAAAGAGCGCAGATGTTTTCGTTCTCGCCAAAACCGAATGCTTTGCTCAACGCAATGAATTATAATTACGGTATACATCATCGTTGGGAATATATTGCCAACGTTTTGCAGTCCAATGTAACTTCGAAACGCTACCTGGCAAAATTGCTGCAATAGCATACAGACTATATTACCGATATACAGCCTGAGAATGTACTTGCCACGGCTATGCGTATACCTTGCCCCCTCGGCAACCATAAAGAGAAATATTGGGGCGGCAATCCGTCCAAAAATATGAAGATATGATTCAAGAGAAGACACCAAAGGTGCTTCAAACAAGAACAACGCAACATGGTCAGCAGTCATGGCAACCAGAGCTATCATTTTTAGCGACCACGAATACAGACAAGACAACGTGTTAAGACCGGCCTCTTCAAACCTGCACCAAAGGTACTTTACTCTGATCATAAATTGACCTCCCCTATATATCCGTTCTTCTCCAGCACTTATAGTGTCTGGAGAAGAACGGCATTAAAACATTCAGTGCCTGACAGTAGCCGTGCCATGAAGCGACACATTATGCTCTGTTGCTATAAAATAAATTGCATACATGTGGTTCGCATTTAAATTATAAAAATACATAGACCCTGTCTTGAATGCGGATGTGGTTATGCCTGTAACAGAAAAAGTTGTTGCAACCGAACCGCTTGTGATGTCATAGCATCCGATGGTCATTCCAGAACCTCCACCGAGGGCGGAAACGTTGTAGTCCACATAAATTCTAGATGACGAGTTTGTGCTGAAATAATAATTGGTATACAATCTGCCCACGTTTGTCACTTGTGCCAAGGTTGCACTATAGCTCGAAGACGCCAGATTCCAGTACGATGTCGGAATATATAGTGCTCGCAATAATGATGTTGTGCCGACTAGAGCATCATCATACTGCGTCTCGGGTGCAACGATCATAGTCTCTGCAGCACTCGGCACCGCATTCTCGTCGATCGTATCGGCATAGGCAGTCAGTGGCAACATTGCGAACACGACACCAAGAACCACCATGGCAGACAGAACATTCTTCTTGAATATCTTCATAGCAAAATTCCATTCAAAATTGATTTTAGGATGTTAGATTAACACTCCGTAATACCTATTACGAACACTTACAGGGAGTGCCACATTGCAGCTCCAAGGTGCAAGCCCTCGACTTGCTCTCTTTTTCTACATAATACACCTCCAACTCTGAACATCGTGGTTTTTGCTCAAGTAGTTGGGAGTGTTCGGTGATTGAGCCTACGTCCGAACATTTATCGTGCGCTTTACGCTACTCTGAGATCGCATAACTGTCAAGCAACGGTTTGGTAACGCGGTATTGACCTAGTGTGGTTATTTTGCTAGACATTCATGAATAAGTTATTCGACTACGCATAGTAGCTCAATCCTCATTGTTATACGTCACTTTAATCCAATTTCAAAAAGCAAATTAAATCCTTTTTGTACATTCCTTTGTCAATCAACAACTTCCAGAGCTTGTTGTAACTGATGTCTGCCATTAAAAGCCCTCATTTCCCCAAAGCAAACGGACACTGCTCTCATATGATGGTAGATGTATCTAAAAAAATCAGATTGTATTTTGCATATCTCGAATTGGGCGTTAAATGCCATCCGAAGTCCCCCACTTTGCAGTTTGGTGGCATTCAACCGTCAATTATTATGGTGTATGTTAAACACAAACCGCGAACACAAACCACCGATGCCTCTTAAAAAAAATCTTGCGTTACCTATTAAGATTAATTTTATTGCATGATTTTAATGTTTTTTTTATGCATTTTGCTTTAACACATTGCTTTGTTTCGCAAAAAAAGTTACGATGATAACGTTATTGGGTTGAAATAAATACGCGCAGGAGGGATTCGGGGCACCTAGAGCTTATATGCAAGTTTTTCTGCTAAGGCTGTAGCTTGAGCGCAAAATTGCTCATACCCGACGCAAACGTTAGAGCTTTCTGGGAAAGCGGGTCAAGTTGCGACTAATTTGAACTCCGGCGTGTGATTTATACAACAGGTAAAACATAATCTGCACCTGATGCCACCATTCAATTCAAGAACAAATTGACGCAATGTTAGCACAGCAATGAAAGGGTTTAAGCCATGATTGACCAGAGCACCACCAATCGTTTTTACGAGTCCGCAAGCATTCCTACATTGCTAATGGACAATCATGGAAACACTCATTTAGGGGCACCGGATGCAGTGCGTGAGATGTTTCCCATAGAGCTTTTACGTAAGTTTATCTTAGATTATGACTCCCAAGCAGAAGGTGCTATTAAGCCACTTGTCATTGCCATAAATCCTGGTCTTTTTTTTGGCATTACTAAGATTGCTCCGCATTTATACCTTTTAGCCGGCCCTGTAGCTGGTGTCCCACTAGAAAACTCAGACATTGCAGATTTTGCCAAAAGCATCTTAAACACCACTGACTCTGAAGTACTTAGGGTACTTTATCGTATTCCGGTGCGCTTTTATAGACGCTTTGTAAGCACCTTTACTTGTGCGATTCAGCTGTTCAGTGGTCAAGCGCTTAACATAGAGGACGTTATTATCTTTAACAGCAAAGATTTTGATGTGGCTTCGGTAGTTAATGCGCAAATAAGCGATATAATTTTAGATGACAACAGGCGCGACTCTGTTTTTTATCATACATCATTTGAATGGGAAGTTGATGTCTTGCGCGCAGTAGAGGCAGGAAATTGTGCAGAACTTGCAGAAAAGTTAAATGCGCCCATATGTGGACAGATAGGTGCCATGAGCGAGATTCCACTAACAAACGCCAAATACACACTTATAGCGACAAGCACATTACTTACGCGTGCAGCGATAAGAGGCGGTCTACCGAATGAGGATGCACGCAACATTGGCGATGCCTACTGTATGCAGATGGATCGTCTAGATGATATTAAAGAGATATACTCGCTTATGTATAAAGAAGCATATGATCTTTGCGCAAAAGTGGCAGAGCGCAAACAGCAGATAGGTAAACCTCTTAGCCGTCCTGTACGAGAAGCAACTGAATACATAGCCAGAAATCTAAGCGAAAAGATTGACTTAGAAAAACTTGCTTTAACCTGCTCAACCACATCGCGAACGCTTTCGCGCAAGTTTAAAGATGAAACGGGGCTTTCTATTTCTGACTATCTACACCGTGAAAAGATGCGCAAGGCGCAATATCTGCTGCGAAATTCGTCATTGGGCATTATAGACATCAGTAACCTCTTGCAATATAGCGCACAAAGTTACTTTACTAAAATCTTTAAAGAAACCTATGGGGTTACACCCAAGCAGTATCAGGCTGGAGTTCCTGCGAAAACAGAACTAGAATAACAATATGAATGCTCGCTTTTAAAGCACGGCTAACAATTGTGAGAAGTCCGAGATGTTTAAGACATCACATATTTTGTCTTTTCCTGAGCGATTAACAAAGACCGGCATTAATCCTGCCGCATGGGCACCAGCAACATCGGCTGTAGGATGATCACCCACATGCATGGCTTCATACGGGCATACGTTCATGCGCTCACAAGCAAGCGCAAATATCTCTGGCATCGGTTTGTGCAAGCGCACGTCGGCAGATGCTATTATGCTATCAAAATAGCTAGCAGCGTTTAGTCCATTTATGATTGAGGTTAAGGAGCAATCCCAATTAGAGATAATTCCCAGTTTGTAGCCTCTTAACTTTAGCTTTTGCAAAACAGGAAGAACATCGGCAAAAAAAGCCCAGCTTTTTGGATTTAAGTAGTATCTAAAAACTGCGCTGGCAATCCTTGTGTGTGCAGACTTAGGTAGCTTTAGTAGCGAGCAAAGATGCATGTACATCTCTTTCCAGATAGCCACTGCCCGCTGGTCATCAGACCAAAAAGATTCATCCTGCTCATAGAGCCGCTCGTACAACTGATACATAGCCCCTATATTGGCATTTACATCTTTAACGTTAATAGCAATGCCGCAAGACGCAAACACCTGCTCGGTGAAAACCTCAGATTCTGGGCGCGCTGTCTTAAGCAAGGTATAGCCAGCGTCAAAAAACACTGTGCTTATCTTGGCGTACTTGTTTTCAGACTTATTAATATTACACCTGCCTATCCATACCAATACTTAATCAACCAAAGCTTGGTGGGCTTCCAATTGCTAAAGTCCTTGGCATCGCCAACAACACTATACTCTTGTAAATAAGCCTTACTGCCATCACCCTGAGCGTAGCGATGGTAAAACTTTCTGGGCTCACGCGAATCTAATTGAACTTCAGCGTAGCTTTTAGCCGATAAAGTTGGATCTTTAGCGACAATAGATTGTGCTACACCTGCCTCCTTTATTACTGTGGCACGTAAATTGTCATGATTTA